>NZ_GL882724.1:73680-75560 GCF_000195655.1 Klebsiella sp. MS 92-3 | reverse complement strand
GCGGGTGGGGGGGGGCTTTCATCCGTTACCGGGACGCGAAAAACTTATTCAGCAACGATGCTGATGAATTTACGGTTTTTCGGGCCTTTAACTTCGAACTTGACTTTACCGTCAGTCAAAGCGAACAGAGTGTGGTCACGGCCGCAACCAACGTTGGTACCAGCGTGGAATTTAGTACCACGTTGACGAACGATGATGCTACCTGCCAGAACTGCTTCACCGCCGAAACGTTTTACGCCCAGACGTTTAGCTTCTGAATCGCGACCGTTACGAGTCGAGCCGCCAGCCTTTTTATGTGCCATTTAAATCTACTCCTCAGGTCTTAGGCGCTGATGCCAGTGATTTTCACATCAGTGAACCACTGACGATGGCCCTGCTGCTTACGATAGTGTTTACGACGACGAAACTTAACGATTTTAACTTTCTCGCCACGACCGTGAGCAACAACTTCAGCTTTGATTACGCCGCCCTCAACGAAAGGAACGCCGATCTTGATTTCTTCACCGTTTGCGATCATCAGCACTTCAGCGAATTCAACAGCTTCGCCAGTTGCGATGTCCAGCTTTTCCAGGCGAACGGTCTGACCTTCGCTTACTCGGTGTTGTTTACCACCACTTTGGAAAACCGCGTACATATAAAACTCCGCTTCCGCGCACCTCTTTATGTGATTCAGAGTGCGCTATAAATATTCACAATAGGGCGCGAATATTACGCAAAACGCGAGCCTTTGACAAGAGCGATTAGCGATCAATGCAGAAAAAAAACACAACTTTCACGACAACGTTTATCTACGGCAATTTTTCAGTACAATCATATCTTCTTTTAATTCTGTCTTAATCCTTCTGTGATCCCACCTGGATTCATGGTAACAGGACATTTGGCCCGGCTTTTGCGATGAATTTAGAAAAAATCAATGAGTTAACCGCGCAAGATATGGCGGGTGTCAATGCGACGATTCTTGAGCAACTCAACTCCGATGTTCAGCTTATCAATCAGTTAGGCTATTACATCGTCAGCGGCGGCGGCAAACGCATTCGCCCGATGATTGCTGTGCTCGCCGCACGCGCGGTGGGCTATCAGGGGAGCGCGCATGTCACCATTGCCGCGCTGATTGAATTTATTCATACCGCCACCCTGCTGCATGACGACGTCGTCGATGAGTCTGATATGCGTCGCGGCAAAGCCACGGCCAATGCGGCGTTTGGCAATGCCGCCAGCGTGCTGGTCGGCGATTTTATCTATACCCGCGCCTTTCAGATGATGACCCAGCTGGGCTCGCTGAAGATCCTTGAGGTCATGTCGGAAGCGGTGAACGTCATTGCCGAAGGCGAAGTGCTGCAGCTGATGAACGTCAATGACCCGGATATCACCGAAGAGAACTACATGCGCGTTATCTACAGCAAGACGGCGCGCCTGTTTGAAGCTGCCTCGCAGTGTGCGGGACTGCTGGCCGACTGCACTGCGGAAGAAGAACGCGCGTTGCAGGATTATGGCCGCTATCTCGGCACCGCTTTCCAGCTAATCGACGATTTACTCGATTATAGCTCTGACGGCGAGCGGCTCGGTAAAAACGTCGGTGACGACCTGAACGAAGGTAAACCCACGCTACCGCTGCTGCACGCCATGCACCATGGCACACCCGATCAATCAGCGATGATCCGCGGTGCGATCGAGCAAGGCAACGGCCGCCATCTACTGGATGCTGTGCTGGAAACGATGGCGACCTGCGGTTCGCTGGAATGGACGCAGAAGCGTGCCGAAGAAGAAGCTGACAAAGCCATTGCCGCGCTGCAGGTCCTCCCGGACACGCCCTGGCGCGAAGCCTTGATTGGGCTGGCGCATATTGCAGTCCAGCGCGATCATTAATCCCCCTTCCTTTT
>NZ_GL882724.1:67148-73523 GCF_000195655.1 Klebsiella sp. MS 92-3 | reverse complement strand
GGGGGGGGGGAAAGTTCCAGTAAAATGCCATTTCTCTCCCTAAACTTCCGAATATCTTGATAGATTCTGAATATTCCGGCGCTTTAACAGAACTTGTTAGAACCCTACATAGTACGCGGGTATAGTGTCTCTATCGCCCATGTGGGACGATCTGGACCTTTAACACCAGGAGAATTTATGGATAAGTTCATCGACTGGCATCCCGCAGATATTGTTGCGGGATTACGTAAACGGGGAACATCGCTGGCGGCAGAGTCGCGACGGCACGGACTAAGTTCTTCAACGCTGGCGAACGCCCTGACCCGCCCCTGGCCGAAAGGCGAATTGATTATCGCCACAGCGCTGGAAACGCAGCCGTGGGTCATCTGGCCGTCACGCTACCACGACCCGGTGACTCATGAGTTTATCGACAGAACGCAGATGATGCGTCAGAAGAAGATCGACAAGTGATGTGATTGCTCGACAGCGCCCCGGGACGTTGTTCCGGGGCGCTGTCAGGACGCGGTTACTCGCCCTTCACGCGTTGAATATTGGCGCCCAGGGCCTGCAGTTTATCTTCGATACGCTCATAGCCGCGATCGATATGATAGATGCGATCGACGATGGTGGTCCCTTCAGCGATACAGCCGGCCAGCACCAGGCTCGCCGACGCGCGCAAATCGGTCGCCATCACCTGCGCGCCAGAAAGCTGCTTCACGCCGTGACAGATAGCGGTATTGCTCTCGATCTCCGCGTGCGCGCCCATACGGATCAGCTCCGGAATGTGCATGAAGCGGTTTTCAAAGATCGTTTCGGTGATCACGCCGGTCCCTTCCGCTACCAGGTTAAGCAGCGTGAACTGGGCCTGCATATCGGTCGGGAAGCCCGGGTGCGGCGCGGTACGCACGTTGACCGCTTTCGGACGGTTGCCGTGCATATCGAGGCTGATCCAGTCTTCGCCCGTTTCGATGTCAGCCCCGGCGTCGCGCAGCTTCGCCAGTACGGCATCCAGGGTATCCGGCTGCGCGTTACGGCAGAGGATCTTGCCGCCGGAAATCGCCGCGGCCACCAGGAAAGTCCCGGTTTCAATACGGTCAGGCAGCACACGGTAGACGCCGCCGCCCAGGCGCTGCACGCCTTCGATGGTAATGCGATCGCTACCCTGGCCTGTGATTTTTGCGCCCAGCGCGTTCAGGAAGTTGGCGGTATCGACAATCTCCGGCTCGCGAGCGGCGTTTTCAATAATCGTCGTTCCCTCCGCAAGCGTCGCTGCGCTCATGATGGTTACGGTGGCGCCGACGCTCACCTTATCCATCACAATATGCGCGCCTTTCAGGCGACCGCTGACCGAGGCTTTGACATAACCTTCTTCCAGTTTGATCTCGGCGCCTAGCTGCTCCAGACCACTAATATGCAGATCGACCGGACGCGCGCCGATAGCGCAGCCGCCAGGCAGAGAAACTTGACCCTGACCGAAACGCGCCACCAACGGGCCCAGCGCCCAGATAGAGGCGCGCATGGTTTTCACCAGATCGTACGGAGCACAGAATACATCGACCGGGCCGGCGTCAATCCATACCGAACCATTGCGCTCGACCTTCGCGCCCAGCTGGCTCAGCAGCTTCATGGTGGTATCGATGTCTTTCAGCTTAGGTACGTTTTGGATCTCTACCGGCTCTTCGGCAAGCAGCGCGGAAAAGAGGATTGGCAGGGCGGCGTTTTTTGCCCCGGAGATGGTGACTTCACCCTGAAGGCGAGTCGGCCCCTGAACACGGAATTTATCCATTGATTCTGTTCTCTATTAAAAATTCACATACGCTGCAGGGGATCCCCCACAGCTTAGAAGCCATTGAGTTTGCGGTCTCGCGCCCACTCCTGCGGAGTAAAGGCCTTGATCGACAGCGCATGGATGCGGTTGTCGGCAATATATTCCATCAGCGGCGCGTAGATGCTCTGCTGCTTTTTCACCCGACTCATGCCATCGAACATCTCACCCACAGCAATAACCTGAAAGTGGCTGCCATCGCCAGAGACGTGGACTTCCTGGAGGGGGAGTGCGTTCATCAGCACGGTCTGAATTTCATGATTTTCCATGGGCTCAAATTTATCTGATAGTGAAAACAGCCCAACATCTTAGAGGAAAGTGGCGCGGTCTTAAACAAGCAAAAAGCCCCG
This sequence comes from Klebsiella sp. MS 92-3, assembly GCF_000195655.1. Lineage (NCBI taxonomy): Bacteria > Pseudomonadati > Pseudomonadota > Gammaproteobacteria > Enterobacterales > Enterobacteriaceae > Klebsiella > Klebsiella sp. MS 92-3. The sequence goes on along the minus strand of NZ_GL882724.1, from coordinate 71,369 downwards.
GCGAAAAGATTGCCAGGGCTTTCGGAATAGCTTCAGTGCTAAGGCACTGAAAAGATTATCAGATCAGATCGGCAGGCAGGTTGTAAAGACCGATCAGCGTTTGCAGGTTTTCGCTCTTGCCGACCAGCTGCGCTTCCCGGCCCTGACGGCGAATCAGCGCCACAAAATGCACTAACAGCGCCAGGCCCGCAGTGTCCACGCGCGTGGTCTGACTGAGATCGATGATCGCCGTTCCCGCCGTCGCCTGGGCGCGCGCCTCCCAGAGCGGGACCAGCAGATCCTGATCCAGCTCCCCGTGCAGCGCCAGCGTCTCGCCCTCGCGAGTCCAGCTCAGCTGCCCGCTCATTATTTTTTCTGTTCCAGGGTGATCGGCTGCGCAGAGATCGCTTTCAGCTGCGCGGTCAGGCCATCAACGCCCTTGGTGCGCAGCAGATCGCTCCACTCATTCTGTTTGGTGGTGATCATGCTCACCCCTTCCGCGATCATATCGTAGGCCTGCCAGTTGCCGGTCTGGGTATTTTTACGCCACTGGAAGTCAAGACGTACCGGCGGACGACCGTTCGGGTCGATGATAGTGACGCGGATCGGAACGATGGTTGCGCTGCCCAGCGGCTGCTCCGGAGCAATCTGGTAAGTCTGCCCATGGTACATCGCCAGCGCCTGACCGTAGGCCTGCTTCAGGTATTCACGGAAGGCGGCAAAATAGGCCTCACGCTGCGCAGGGGTCGCTTCTTTGTAATAGCGGCCCAGCACCAGCGCGCCGGCATATTTCACCTGTACATACGGCAATAACTCCTGGTCGACGATGTCGCGCAGATAGTTAGGATTAGCTTTAATCTTCGGCTGTTCATTCTTCAGGCGATCGAAGGTTTTCTGCGCCGCTTCATTCATCAGCTTATACGGATTGGACTGATCTGCGGCCTGGACGGCGGTCAGCGGGGCAATCACCAGCATGGCGACCATGAGTAAGCGTTTAAACATATCGTATTTCTCCTGAAATTAATGCGTCGTGCCGGCTGCCGGCGTCGCGTCAGTATGACCTTCTGCCTCGGCCTTATCATTGCCAGAATTCTGATTGTCGCCGCCCTTACTGTTATAAAGGAACTGACCAATCAGATCTTCCAGCACCATGGCGGACTTGGTGTCCTGGATAGTGCCGCCGTCTTTAAGGATAGTCGTCCCGAGGTCCGGGTCTTCAAAACCGACGTTCAGCGCCAGGTACTGCTCGCCCAGCAGGCCAGAGGTGCGGATCGCCAACGAACTGGTATCCGGGATATGGTTGTAGCGCTCATCGATATCGAGCTCCACGCGTGGCAGATAGGTTTTCGGATCGAGCGTAATGTCCGCTACCCGCCCCACTACCACGCCGCCGATGCGCACCGGCGAGCGCGCCTTCAGGCCGCCGATGTTATCGAAAGTCGCATAAAGGCGATAAGTCGGCTCGGTGCGTAGCGAGGTGACGTTCGCCGCCTTCAGGCAGACAAACAGCGCCGCCAGCAGCGCCACCAGTAAGAACACCCCTACCCAGATTTCAGTTTTTTTCGTTTGCATGAACTCAATTCCCAAACATCAGCGCAGTCAGCACAAAATCCAGCCCCAGAACCGCCAGCGACGCATGCACCACGGTACGCGTTGTCGCCCGGCTAATCCCGGCGGAAGTGGGGATAGCGTCATAACCATTAAATAACGCAATCCAGGTTACCGTAATAGCGAACACCAGACTCTTAATCAGGCAGTTCACCAGATCCATTCGCCAGTCGACGGCATTTTGCATCGCGGTCCAGAAAAAACCACCGTCAATGCCTTTCCAGCTCACCCCCACCAGCGCACCGCCCCAGATCCCTACCGCGACGAAGATAATCGTCAGCAGCGGCAGCGAAATGACACCGGCCCAGAAGCGTGGGGAAATGACGCGACGCAGCGGATCCACCGCCATCATCTCCATACTGGAGAGCTGTTCCGTGGCCCGCATCAGGCCAATCTCGGCGGTCAGCGCCGACCCGGCGCGGCCGGCAAACAGCAGCGCGGCGACCACCGGCCCCAGCTCACGCAGCAGCGACAGCGCCACCAGCATGCCAAGACTGGTCTCTGCGCTGTAGGTGGTTAACACCAGATACCCCTGCAGCCCGAGCACCATACCGATAAACAAGCCCGATACAATGATAATCAGCATCGACAGGACGCCGACGTTATAGAGTTGACGAACCAGCAGCGGCGCGTGCTTGCGAAACTCTGGTTTGCCGACAACGGCGTTGAAAAGCATTAATCCGGCGCGTCCAAACGTCGCGGTGGTTTTAATACCGCGATGACCTAGCGCGGCCAGCGCATTAAACAGCATGAGTCGCTCAACTCCCTATGCCTAATAAATCATGGTGATAGTCGCCAGCAGGATAACGGAACGGCACCGGACCGTCGGCAATACCATCAATGAACTGACGAACCCGAGGATCGGTATTCTCCCGTAGCGACTGGGCGCTACCGTGGGCGACAATCTTTTTATCCGCCACGATATACGCGTAGTCCGCGATGCTAAGCACCTCGGGCACATCGTGCGAAACCACGATGCAAGTGACACCCAGCGTGCTGTTGAGTTCAGAAATCAGCTTCACCAGCACGCCCATAGTGATGGGATCCTGCCCGACGAACGGTTCGTCGAACATAATCAGATCCGGCTCCAGGGCAATGGCTCTCGCCAGGGCGGCGCGGCGCGCCATCCCACCGGAAAGCTCAGAAGGCATTAACTTCGCCGCACCGCGTAGCCCCACCGCTTCCAGCTTCATCATCACCGTCGTATGCAGCAGCGCAGGCGGCAAATGCGTATGTTCGCGCAGCGGATAGGCAACGTTGTCAAAGACATTGAGATCGGTGAACAGCGCGCCGGACTGGAACAGCATGCTCATCCGCTTACGCACCGTATAAAGACGCGAACGCGTCATCTGCGGCACGTTCTCGCCATCAAACAGGATCTCTCCCCTGTCCGGCGGGATCTGGCCGCCGATCAGGCGTAACAGGGTAGTCTTGCCGATCCCCGAAGGTCCCATGATCGCAGTAATTTTACCGCGCGGCACCGACAGCGAGATGTCGTCGAAGATCACACGATCGCCGCGTGAAAAGCGGATACCGCGCACTTCAACTAAATTCGCCTGAGTTTGGCTCATAAAATCATCCTTACTAAACACCTGACGGGCAAGCATGGCCCTTTCTTGCGCCACAATCACAACATTTTTACAGAATCTTACCTGCACAGGTTAGCGAAAGCTGGCATTTGTTTTACTTTTGGCACACATAAAGTCAAAATTAAGAATTCGTTACGCTGCGTAGGGATAACCCAGCGAGGCGACGATTATACCTGAAGAAAGGACTTTAGATGCTCTTAGCGACGGCTCTGTTAATTATTGGTTTATTGCTGGTTGTCTACAGCGCCGATCGTCTGGTCTATGCCGCCTCCATCCTGTGTCGTATGTTGGGGATCCCGCCGCTGATCATCGGCATGACAGTGGTCAGTATCGGCACCAGCCTGCCTGAGATCATGGTCGCCACCGCGGCCTCGCTGCACGGGCAGACCGATCTGGCGGTCGGCACCGCGCTCGGATCTAATATCACCAATATCTTATTGATCCTCGGTCTCGCCGCCTTACTCAGGCCATTTACCGTGCATTCTGATATTCTGCGCCGCGAATTACCGCTAATGTTGCTGGTCAGCGTGCTGGCGGGACTGGTGCTCTACGATGGACAACTGACCCGTCTCGACGGGCTATTTTTACTGGCGTTAGCGCTTCTGTGGCTGCTGTTCACCATCAAAATCGCTCGTCTGGCGGAGCGCCAGGGAAGCGATAGCCTGACCCGCGAACAGCTGGCGGAGCTGCCACGCGAAGGGTCGCTGCCGGTCGCCCTGCTCTGGTTAGGGGTAGCGATGATCGTCATGCCGATGGCGACCCGCATGGTGGTGGATAACAGTACAGTGCTGGCAAACTATTTCGCCATCAGCGAACTGACCGTCGGCCTGACGGTGGTGGCGATAGGCACCAGCCTGCCGGAGCTGGCCACCGCCATCGCCGGGGCGCGGAAAGGGGAAGATGATATTGCCATCGGCAATATCATCGGCGCCAATATCCTTAATATCGCACTGGTGCTGGGTTTACCCCCCCCCGCGGCGCCCGGGGGGGCGGCGGGCGGGGCCGCCGCCCCCCCCCGCCACAGCCGAGCTGAATGGCATCGAAC
>NZ_GL882724.1:61604-67097 GCF_000195655.1 Klebsiella sp. MS 92-3 | reverse complement strand
GGCGCTGATCGCGCCGGGGAGCTTTGCGACCGAAGCCTTCACTCGCGATTATGGCGTGATGCTGCTGGTCAGCCTGATCTTCGCAGTGCTGTGCTGGCGCCGTCAGCAGCAGCCGGGACGACTGGTTGGCGCGCTGCTGGTCGGCGGCTTTGTGGTTTGGTTGGCGATGCTGTTTTGGACAGCACCGCTCTTCGTTGAATGATTCGGGATAACATCATGTCGCAAATAGATTTGCCCACGGATTTTGACTTTCAACAGGCAGGCCGTCAGGTGCTGGAAATTGAACGTGAAGGTCTGGCCCAGCTCGATCAATACATAAATGAAGACTTTACCCATGCCTGCGAAACGATTTTCCGCTGCGGCGGGAAAGTCGTGGTGATGGGGATGGGCAAATCCGGCCACATCGGCCGCAAAATGGCGGCAACCTTCGCCAGTACCGGCACCTCGGCATTTTTTGTCCACCCCGGCGAAGCGGCGCACGGTGATTTAGGTATGGTCACCCCGCAGGATGTGGTAATTGCGCTGTCGAACTCCGGCGAATCGAATGAAATCCTCGCGCTGATCCCGGTCCTCAAGCGCCAGCAGGTGAAGCTTATCTGTATCACCAGCCGGCCGGAGAGCAGCATGGCGCGCGCGGCGGATATCCATCTGTGCGTGAAAGTGCCGAAGGAGGCCTGCCCGTTAGGACTGGCGCCCACGTCGAGCACCACCGCCGCGCTGGTGATGGGTGATGCCCTCGCCGTCGCCCTGCTGGAAGCCCGCGGCTTTACCGCTGAGGATTTCGCCCTGTCGCATCCGGGCGGCGCACTCGGCCGTAAGCTGTTGCTGCGGGTCAATGATATTATGCATACCGGTGATGAAATCCCGCACGTCGGTCTGCAGGCGACCCTGCGCGATGCGCTGCTGGAAATCACGCGTAAAAATTTAGGCATGACCGCTATCTGCGATGACGATATGAACATCATCGGTATTTTTACCGACGGTGACCTGCGCCGGGTCTTCGATACCGGCGTTGATATGCGCGATGCCAGCATTGCCGACGTCATGACCCGGGGAGGTATCCGCATCCGCCCCGGCACTCTGGCGGTGGATGCGCTAAACCTGATGCAATCCCGTCATATCACCTGCGTGCTGGTTGCCGATGGCGACCATCTGCTGGGTGTGGTACATATGCACGATCTGCTGCGCGCGGGCGTAGTGTAAGTAAGGAAAAAATAATGAATAATGCTGATGCTCAGTTAGCGACCTGCTACGGGCCGGTAAGCCAGGCGTTTGTCGATCGCGCGGCGAAGATCCGTCTACTGATCCTTGATGTCGACGGTGTATTATCCGACGGGCTTATCTATATGGGTAATCACGGCGAGGAGCTGAAAGCGTTTAACGTCCGCGATGGCTATGGTATCCGCTGCGCGCTGACCTCGGGTATTGAAGTGGCGATTATTACCGGGCGAAAAGCTAAACTGGTAGAAGATCGCTGTCAGACGCTGGGCATCACGCATTTGTACCAGGGGCAGTCGGACAAGCTGCTGGCGTTCCGCGATCTGACGGACAAACTGCACGTGCGGCCGGAAGAAGTCGCCTACATCGGCGACGATCTTATTGACTGGCCGGTGATGGCCGAAGTGGGCCTTAGCGTCGCCGTCGCCGATGCGCATCCGCTGCTGCTACCGCGGGCGAATTATGTCACGCGAATTAACGGCGGACGCGGCGCGGTACGCGAAGTCTGCGATTTGTTACTATTGGCGCAGGGCAAGTTGGATGAGGCCAAAGGGCAATCAATATGAGTAAAACCAGACGTTGGGTTATCATTTTACTGTCGCTGCTCGCGCTGATCCTTATCGGCCTGAATCTGGCGAATACGGACGACACGGCCCAGCCGGAGGTCAATCCTAACGACCCTACGTATAAAAGCGAACATACCGACACCGTGGTATACAGTCCGGAAGGCGCCCTGAGCTATCGGCTGATTGCCGAGCACGTGGAATATTTTTCCGATCAGGAGGTCTCCTGGTTTACCAAACCGGTGATGACCACCTTTGATACTAACAAGGTGCCTACCTGGTCGGTCAGAGCAGACAAAGCGAAGCTGACGAATGACCGGATGCTCTATCTTTACGGGCACGTTGAGGTGAATGCGCTCGCGCCAGATTCTCAACTGCGCAAAATTACGACGGATAACGCCCAGATAAATCTGGTAACGCAGGACGTTACCTCCGATGACATGGTGACGTTATACGGCACCACATTTAATTCCAGCGGCCTGAAAATGCGTGGAAACCTTCGCAGCAAAAATGCCGAGCTGATTGAAAAGGTGAGAACCTCTTATGAAATTCAGAACAAACAAACTCAGCCTTAAGATTGCGCTCGCCGGCGCGTTACTGGCCGCCAGCCTGCCGGCCCTCGCCAAGACGGGCGATACCGATCAGCCGATCCATATCGAGTCCGATCAGCAGTCGCTGGACATGCAGGGCAATGTCGTCACCTTCACCGGTAACGTGGTCGTGACCCAGGGGACGATCAAGATTAACGCTGATAAAGTGGTGGTCACCCGTCCAGGCAACGAGAAAGGCAAAGAGGTGATCGAAGGTTTCGGTAACCCGGCTACTTTCTATCAGATGCAGGATAACGGCAAGCCGGTAAAAGGCCGGGCGTCGAAAATGCGCTACGAGCTGCAGAACGATTACGTCGTGCTGACGGGCAACGCTTATCTGGAACAGCTCGACAGCAACATCAAGGGCGACAAGATCACCTATCTGGTGAAAGAGCAAAAAATGCAGGCCTTCAGCGATAAAGGTCGACGCGTCACCACCGTTCTGGTGCCGTCCGAGCTGCAGGATAAAAGCGGCAACCAGCAAAAGAAGAGTAACTAATCCGTTATGGCAACCTTAACTGCGAAGAATCTCGCTAAAGCGTATAAAGGCCGCCGCGTGGTGGAAGATGTCAGTCTCACCGTTAACTCGGGCGAGATTGTCGGCTTGCTCGGCCCGAACGGCGCCGGTAAAACGACCACCTTCTACATGGTGGTCGGGATTGTGCCCCGCGACGCAGGCAATATCATCATCGATGACGAAGACATCAGCCTGCTGCCGCTGCACGCGCGCGCGCGACGGGGCATCGGCTACCTGCCGCAGGAAGCGTCGATTTTCCGTCGCCTCAGCGTCTATGACAACCTGATGGCGGTCCTGCAGATCCGTGACGATCTAACCAGCGAACAACGGGAAGATCGCGCTAAAGAGCTGATGGAAGAGTTTCATATTGAGCACCTGCGCGACAGCCTCGGTCAGGCGCTCTCCGGTGGTGAACGCCGCCGCGTCGAAATCGCCCGCGCGCTGGCGGCGAATCCGAAATTTATTCTTCTGGATGAACCCTTTGCCGGCGTGGATCCGATCTCCGTTATCGATATTAAACGCATCATTGAGCACCTGCGCGACAGCGGTCTCGGCGTTCTGATTACCGACCATAACGTCCGTGAGACCCTCGCGGTCTGCGAACGCGCGTATATTGTCAGTCAGGGACACCTTATCGCTCATGGTACACCGCAGCAGATCCTCGAAGATGAGCAGGTTAAGCGCGTGTATCTTGGGGAAGACTTCAGACTCTGATAGGGTAGAGGTTACAGACGTTTTAGCCGGAGATATTTACCCTGAACATGAAGCAAGGTTTGCAATTAAGGCTTAGCCAACAGCTTGCCATGACGCCGCAGCTGCAGCAGGCGATTCGTTTGCTGCAGTTGTCCACGTTAGAACTCCAGCAAGAGCTCCAGCAAGCGCTGGAAAGTAACCCGTTGCTTGAGCAAACCGATCTTCACGACGAGGTAGAGGCAAAAGAGGTGGAGGACCGCGAGTCCCTCGATACCGTCGATGCGCTTGAGCAAAAAGAGATGCCCGACGAACTGCCTCTCGATGCCAGCTGGGATGAAATCTATACCGCTGGCACGCCGTCGGGTAACGGCGTCGACTATCAGGACGACGAGCTTCCCGTCTATCAAGGCGAGACCACCCAGACGCTGCAGGACTATCTGATGTGGCAGGTTGAGCTGACGCCTTTCACCGACACCGACCGCGCTATTGCCACCTCTATCGTCGACGCCGTCGACGATACGGGCTACCTCACGATTCAGATTGAAGATATTGTCGACAGCATCGGCGATGACGAGATCGGCCTGGAGGAGGTGGAAGCGGTCCTCAAGCGAATCCAGCGTTTTGATCCGGTTGGCGTCGCAGCGAAAGATCTGCGCGACTGCCTGCTGATCCAGCTGTCGCAATTTGCTAAAGAGACGCCGTGGCTGGAAGAGGCGCGGCTGATTATCAGCGACCATCTTGATCTGCTGGCCAACCATGATTTCCGCACTCTAATGCGAGTCACCCGCCTGAAAGAAGAGGTGCTTAAAGAGGCGGTCAACCTGATCCAGTCCCTGGATCCTCGCCCTGGCCAGTCCATTCAGACCAGCGAACCGGAATATGTCATCCCGGATGTGCTGGTGCGCAAGGTGAGCGGCCGCTGGACCGTCGAGCTCAACGCCGACAGCATTCCACGGTTGAAAATAAATCAGCAGTATGCGGCAATGGGCAACAGCGCCCGCAATGACGCCGACGGCCAGTTCATTCGCAGCAATCTGCAGGAAGCCCGCTGGCTGATTAAAAGTCTGGAAAGCCGCAACGATACCCTGCTGCGCGTCAGCCGCTGCATCGTAGAGCAGCAGCAGGCTTTTTTCGAACAGGGTGAAGAGTATATGAAGCCGATGGTGCTGGCCGATATCGCCCAGGCCGTCGAGATGCATGAATCGACGATTTCCCGTGTCACCACGCAAAAATATCTGCACAGTCCGCGCGGTATTTTTGAACTGAAGTATTTCTTCTCCAGCCATGTGAATACCGAAGGCGGAGGCGAAGCCTCGTCGACGGCGATTCGCGCGCTGGTGAAGAAGCTCATCGCCGCGGAAAACCCCGCGAAGCCGTTGAGCGACAGTAAGCTCACCTCCATGCTGTCCGAGCAGGGTATTATGGTGGCGCGCCGCACTGTCGCGAAGTACAGAGAGTCTTTATCCATCCCGCCGTCAAACCAGCGTAAACAACTGGTCTGACATAACCGATAAGGAAGACACTATGCAGCTCAACATTACAGGACACAACGTCGAAATTACGCCTGCGATGCGCGAATTCGTTACGGCGAAGTTCAGCAAGCTGGAGCAATTTTTCGACCGGATCAATCAGGTCTATATTGTGTTAAAAGTAGAGAAAGTGACGCAAATTGCGGACGCGAATCTGCATGTCAACGGTGGCGAAATCCATGCCAGTGCGGAAGGGCAGGATATGTATGCGGCTGTCGATGGTCTTATCGACAAGCTGGCAAGACAGTTAACGAAGCACAAAGATAAACTAAAACAACACTAATTGTCCGGGCCCCCCCCCCCTCCCGCCCCCCCCCGCCCCCCCGGCGCGAACGAATCAACCTTTTTTCCGAGGTGGGAAGCCCGCGGAAAAAAGGGCCTGC
>NZ_GL882724.1:36499-61594 GCF_000195655.1 Klebsiella sp. MS 92-3 | reverse complement strand
CCCGGGCCCCCTTGCGCCCGCCGCTGGATATCATCGGCGACGGGCGCGGGGGGGCTCAGGGGAAATTATGATGAAAAAAGATTCGGCTCTACAACTGAGCAACGTCCTGAACCAGGAATGTACCCGTAGCCAGGTGCACTGCCAGAGCAAGAAGCGTGCTCTGGAAATCATCAGCGAACTGGCCGCCAAACAGTTAAGTTTGCCGCCGCAGGTGGTGTTCGAAGCGATCCTCACCCGCGAAAAAATGGGCAGTACCGGGATCGGCAATGGTATCGCCATTCCCCACGGAAAACTGGAAGAGGATACGCTGCGTGCTGTCGGCGTTTTTGTCCAGCTGGAAACCCCCATCGCCTTCGACGCGATCGACAATCAACCTGTCGACCTGCTGTTCGCGCTGCTGGTGCCGGCCGACCAGACAAAAACTCACCTGCATACGCTCTCCCTGGTGGCCAAACGGCTGGCGGACAAAGCGATTTGTCGTCGCCTGCGCGCGGCGCAGAGCGATGAAGAGTTGTATGAGATCATCACCGAAGCAGGAAGCAGCGATGACGCATAACGGCAGTCGCACCTTATCCTTTATCGTACTGAGGAGAAACGGTACATGGTACTGATGATCGTCAGCGGCCGCTCGGGCTCGGGGAAATCCGTCGCTCTGCGAGCGCTGGAAGATATGGGCTTTTACTGCGTGGATAACCTGCCGGTCGTGCTGCTGCCCGACCTGGCGCGGTCGCTGGCTGACCGTAATATCTCCGCGGCCGTCAGCATCGACGTGCGTAACATGCCGGAATCCCCGGAGATCTTCGAGCAGGCGATGCAGAATCTGCCGGAATGTTTTTCTCCGCAGCTGCTGTTCCTTGATGCCGACCGCAATACCCTGATCCGCCGGTACAGCGATACCCGTCGCCTGCACCCGCTCTCCAGCAAGAATCTGTCGCTGGAAAGCGCCATCGACGAAGAGAGCGATCTGCTGGAGCCCCTGCGCTCCCGCGCCGATCTGATCGTCGATACGTCGGAAATGTCGGTGCATGAGCTGGCCGAGATGCTGCGTACCCGACTGCTGGGTAAACGCGAGCGTGAACTGACGATGGTCTTCGAATCCTTCGGCTTCAAGCACGGTATTCCGATCGATGCCGATTACGTCTTTGACGTGCGCTTTCTGCCCAACCCGCACTGGGATCCGAAACTGCGTCCAATGACCGGTCTGGATAAACCAGTGGCCGCCTTCCTCGATCGGCACACTGAAGTGCACAACTTTATTTATCAGACCCGAAGCTATCTTGAGCTATGGTTACCGATGCTGGAGACCAACAATCGCAGCTATCTGACGGTGGCCATTGGCTGTACCGGCGGTAAACATCGTTCGGTTTATATTGCTGAACAACTGGCTGACTACTTCCGCTCGCGCGGCAAGAACGTGCAGTCTCGTCATCGGACGCTGGAAAAACGTAAATCATGACCGTAAAGCAGACCGTTGAAATCACCAATAAGCTGGGCATGCACGCCCGCCCGGCGATGAAGCTGTTCGAACTGATGCAGAATTTCGATGCCGAAGTACTGCTGCGCAACGATGAAGGCACGGAGGCGGAAGCCAACAGCGTGATTGCCCTGCTGATGCTGGACTCGGCGAAAGGGCGACAGATAGAGGTGGAGGCCAGCGGTCCGCAGGAAGTTGAAGCCCTCGCCGCGGTGATTGCCCTGTTTAACGCTGGCTTTGACGAAGACTAAACGTGACGCTTCCCGGCGGCGGACGACTGGCGATTGTACCAGCCCCGGCGCCGGAGTAACCCGCTAATAGAGCTTATGCTCGCGCATGAACCCTTCCCCGCCCAGCTGTCGCATCTGGCGTAAGATCCAGGCCTGACGACTGCGCACATAGCCTGACGGCGCATCGGCGCGATAGCGGATCGGGTTCGGCAGCACCGCGGCCAGCAGAGCCGCTTCCCCCGGCGTCAGCTGACTGGCGGGTTTATGAAAATAGCGCTGGGCGGCCGCTTCCACACCAAATATCCCATCGCCGAACTCGGCAATATTCAGGTAGACGGTCAGGATCCGCTTTTTACTCCACACGGTTTCGATCCCGACAGTCAGCCCGGCTTCCAGCCCCTTACGCAGCCAGCTGCGGCCATCCCATAAAAACAGGTTTTTCGCCGTCTGCTGCGACAGCGTTGACGCGCCGCGAATCCGGGTATCATGCCGCTCATTGTGCGCCAGCGCTTTCTCAATCGCCGACACGTCGAACCCCCAGTGTTCCGGGAACTTCTGATCTTCGGCGGCAATCACCGCCAGCCCCATCCATGGGGAGATCTTATCCATGGCAACCCAGTCGGAATGCGCCAGATAATGGAAATCACCGGACAGCCAGGCGCTCACCTGCCGCTCAAGCATCACCGCCGAAAACGGCACCGGCAGCACGCTAAACAGCGCGATCCCCCCGCCCCAGAGGACGGCGGCGATCAGCAGCAGACGCAATGCCAGACGTTTCAGCAGCGCAAAGGGCGCAACGCGGAGCCTCATGCGCTCAGCGCCAGCACGCGGGCCACCAGCTTCTCAATTCCGGTGGCGGCTTGCGCAATGTCCTCCGCCAGCATATACGCCGGAGTGGTGACCACTTTGTTGTCTTCATCCACCACGATGTCGTCGACCGGGCAAGGCACGTGCTCTGCCCCCATCTCTTCCACCACATCGGCGGTATCAAGATCGGTCCCAATGGTTATCCGCAGCGGAAACGCAAAGATCTTCGGTAGCATCGCCGGGGCAATGCACATAAAGCCCAGCGGCTTGCCGGTCTGATGCATCGCCAGCGCCAGGGCCCGCAGATCGGGATCCACCTGGCATTCGCTGCCCTCGGCGGCGAAGCTGCTTAGATTTTTCGCCGCGCCGAAGCCGCCAGGGACGATCAGCGCGTCCAGCGTCTCCGCACGCGCCTGCGCCAGCGGCAGGATGTCGCCGCGGGCGATACGCGCTGCTTCCACCAGCACATTGCGCTGCTCTGGCATCGCCTCCCCGGTCAGATGGTTGATGACATCGCGCTGCGGTTTATCGGGCGCAAAGCACACTGCCTGCGCGCCGTTGCGCGCGATCGCCAGCAGGGTAATCACCGCCTCATGGATTTCACTGCCGTCGTACACGCCGCAGCCGCCCAGTACCACACCAATTTTTTTCATCGCTTTCGCTCCTCCATGCAACTCGCTGAAACCAGTCAAAAATGTCGATTAACTCGCTATGCTTCACATATTTTACTGATTCATGTAACAAATTAGTTAAGCTTTGCTATCTTAATGAGCGAGCAATCCACTTCTTCGGTTGCGCCACGTAACAACATCACTCAAACAACACTGGCTCAACCACCAGTTCCCTGGTGTTGGCGCAGTATTCGCGCACCCCGGTCTGTCCGGGGTCATTTTTTGCTGGCTTTCGCCACCCACGCCTTCAGTACCGCTACATCGTTTTGCCACTCGGATTTCATCTCTTCAACCCATTCAGCGACATTATCAGACCAGGCAGGCAGATCCGGAGTCTGGATCTGCTGGCCCAGCTGCTGGATGTGGCGCAGTCCGATAGAACCGGCCGCCCCTTTGATCTTATGCCCCTCTTCGACAATCCCTTTTTGGTCGCGGGCGGTCAGATTAGACTCCAGAACGGACATGTAGCCCGGCATCATCTTCTCAAACACCGCGAGACCATCGTTGATAAGCTTCGGTCCCACCAGCTCGATATATTGCTCCAGCATATCGGTATCCAGCACCGCGTCGGCTTTATGCAGATCGGCCGCCGGCGCTTCCTGCGCTTCCTCATCCGGTGCATCCCAGAATTTCTTGATCATGGCCGTTAGCGCTGGCACCGATAGCGGCTTACTCAACACATCGTCCATCCCGGCGTCGAGATACTCTTTTTTATTCTTCAGCACGTTGGCGGTGAGGGCGACCAGCGGCGGTAGCTCGTCAGCGGCAAAGCGCTGTTTCAGTTCCCGGGAAATATCCAGTCCGGTCATGTCCGGTAACTGAATATCCAACAGCACAAGGTCATATTCGCCTGGCTCAAACATCTCCAGCGCGGCTTTCCCGGTCATCGCCACATCAACGCTGTTACCCAGTTTTTCCAGCACTGAACGGGCCACAATAACGTTGAGCTCAATGTCCTCAACCAGCAGCACGTTGAGCGCCGGTAATGGCATGTCGTCTTCCGCCAGCGTATCTTCCACTTCTTCCGCAATGGCAGGCGCATGGACGGTAAGCGTAAAGGTCGCCCCTTTACCCGGCTGGCTGGTAACGCTGATATCACCGCCCATATTACGCGCCAGGCGACGCGAGACGGCGAGACCAATCCCGGTTCCGGTGGCCGGTTTGCCGCCGTGGCTGTCTTTGACCTGGTAATACATGGCGAAAATTTTGTCCTGTTCCGCTTCAGGAATACCAATTCCGGAGTCTTCCACTTCGAAGTGCAGGATATCGCCTTCGTCATAGCGCACGCGGACGTTCACCCCTCCGCCCTGCGGGGTAAACTTCACGGCGTTGCTGATAAGATTCCACAAGATCTGCCGCAGGCGGGGCCCATCCGTGATTACCTTATGCGGCAGCGGCAGGCTCGGCTCCAGCACAAAGCGCAGCCCCTTCTGCTGTGCCTGCAGGCCGGATAGGTTTTCAAGGTCGGCAAGGAAGCTGGTGAAGTCCACCGGCTGGTTATCGAGCTGCACCTTGCGGCGCTCCATTTTGTCCATGTCGATAATATCATTGAAGATATTCCCCAGCGTCACCGCCGAGACATGGATAGTTTTCAGGTATTTTTCCTGCTCGCTGGTCAGTTCGGTATCCAGCAAAATTCGGCTCAGCCCGACGATCCCGTTTAGCGGGGTACGCAGCTCATGACTGATGGTGGAAATAAAGGTGGTTTTATCCCGGCTGGCGCGCTCAAGAGCGTCCTGATAGCGTTTACGTTCGGTGATATCGCGGCCGAAGCCCATCAGGCCGCGACGCTTACCGACGCGATCGTAGTAGGGGACCTTGCGGATTTCAAAGCACGCTTTGCGGCCATCGGGATAGTCCAGCCACTGCTCATAGGTCAGCGATACATTATGGCGGAACACCTTCTCGTCGGTCTCCAGTACCTTTTCCGCCGCCTCTTCGCTATAGACGTCCTGCGGTTTGAGGTGGATCAGCTGTTTCTCGCTTTTGCCGGTCAGCAGCTCCATCGCCCGGTTACAGCCTGAAAACTCCTTATCCTCATTGCGATAGAAGACCAGGTCCGGGGAAGCATCAAGGAAAGAGCGCAGAAAGGAGGATTGCTGTTCGAGCTGGATCTGCGTCTCTTCACGCTCTTTCATCTCAATCTTCAACTGCTCGAGGGTAGTCTCGCGCTCGGCTTCCGCTTTTTCACGTTCGCCAATCTCCTGATTCAACTGCGCGATGTTATCTTTCAGTTGGACGTTCAGCTTTAGATCGCGCTCACGCATCTCCTCCAGCTTGTCCACCAGCCGCGAAAGACGCTGACGGGACTCTTCGAGCTGCTCCACCACCACCGAGAGAAAGTAGACCGCCCAAGGCGTGATCAGCAGGCCAAAGAAGATAGAGCGGATAACGTCGATACTTTCAACCTGGCCATGCAGCACCATGGTAACCGCCATCTGTACCACGATGGCCAGCACCACCAGCGCAAGAGCCAACAGCATCGAAAAGCGGACCAGACCCAGCTTCATCATCAGGTCGACATAATACTGCGCCAGCATACGAATTTGCTTCATAGGGGATTCCTTCACGACAACTCCGCACAATAATACTCAATTCTGAGCAATGCGCTGTAAGTTGTGCAAAAAATGCGGGCAGGAGTCGATACGGCGGCCGGCCGCTGAGGCGAACCAGCCGCAAAAGAGGGGATCAGGAGAGGGATTAACGCTTGCTTAACGCCTCCCAGAGTCCTTTCAGGTAGGTCACGCCGAGGGCGCGGTCGAACAAGCCATAGCCCGGCCGTCCGGTCTCTCCCCAGATAAAGCGACCATGATCCGGGCGAATATAGCCGTCGAATCCGTTGTCATACAGCGCTTGCATCACTTTGTACATATCCAGGGAGCCGTACTCTGACGGATGGGCGCACTCGTAAAAGTCTTTATCCTGCATCAGCTTTATATTGCGGACGTGGGCAAAATGAATTCGCTTACGCCGCGTAAATTCGGCCAGGATGGCGTACACGTCATTATCAGGATCTTCGGCAATCGAGCCGGTGCAGAGCGTAATGCCGTTGGCGGGTGAATCGACGGCCCGGCAGATCCAGTCCAGATCGTCGCGGTTTTTGACCACCCGCGGCAGGCCAAAAATGGAGTACGGCGGGTCGTCCGGGTGGATCGCCATTTTCACCCCAACCTCTTCGCAAACCGGGATCACCGCCTGCAGAAAATAAACCAGGTTCTCCCGCAGCTTCTGATCATCCACCGCGCTATATTTGGCAAACAGGGTCTGCACCTCCGCCAGCCGTTCCGGCTCCCAGCCCGGCAAGGCGAAGCCGTTTGAATTCTCAAGCACCTCCTTCACCACGTCTTCCAGCCGCTTATCGATATCTTTCTTCTCAAACGCCATCGTCAGCGAGCCATCCGGCAGGACGTAGTTCATATCCGTCTTCATCCAGTCGAAAACCGGCATGAAGTTATAGCAGATGACTTTAACGCCAAAGCGGGCAAGGTTGCGGATGGTCTGCTGGTAGTTGGCAATATAGCGGTCACGGGTAGGTAGGCCGATTTTGATGTCGTCATGGATGTTGACGCTCTCGATCACCTCCATTTTCAGGCCTGTGGCATGGGCCTGACCGACCAGACGCTCAATTTTATCCACCGGCCATACTTCGCCCACCGCGACGTCGTAGAGCGCGCCGACCACCCCCTCAACGCCAGGCACCTGGCGAATATGTTCTAATGAAATCTTGTCTTCCTCTGGTCCAAACCAGCGCATTGTCATCTGCATTGTCTTCACCTGCTCAACTTAGTTTAATTTACCCTACTACCATACCAGTAATCATAGATGATTGATCGTTGGCTGTCGTGATAGCGATCACATTCCTGCCGACCGGCTCGCCAGCGGTGAATGCGTCGGTGCATTCATAATTTTTTTCAATTTATTTCAATAGATTAATCATGCCATGGCTTTTTCTGCCGAGCTTTCTCAAATGTGATCCAAGCCTGATTATGATCTTTTGCATACTTGTATGGTAATAAAAGTAGCGTAATTTGTTCAGAAAAAAGACAATGGAAGGAATCAAAATGAGAAGCGTCGTCGTCAAAGAGCCAGGCCAACTGAACATTGAATCACGTCCGGTTCCAGTTCCGGGCGCCCATGAAGTACGGGTGAAAATTGCTTTTGCCGGGATCTGTGGTTCCGATGTACACATCTATCACGGCCACAACCCTTTCGCGAAATATCCCCGCGTCATCGGCCATGAATTCTATGGCATCATCGACGCCGTCGGCGAGCAGGTATCTCCGGCACGCATCGGCGAGCGTGTCGCGGTGGACCCCGTTGTCAGCTGCGGCCATTGTTATCCTTGCTCGGTAGGAAGGCCGAATGTCTGTACGCAGCTCCAGGTCATAGGAGTTCACCGCGACGGGGGATTTAGCGACTATGCCTGCGTGCCGGCGAAAAATGCCTGGCGCATCCCCGAGGCTATCAGCGACCGTCAGGCAACGATGGTTGAGCCTTTTACCATCGCGGCAAATATTACCGCCCAGCTGCAGCCCACGGCGCAAGATATTGCCCTGGTTTACGGCGCTGGCCCGATGGGGCTGACAATCATTCAGGCGCTAAAGGGGGTATATGGCGTTAAGCAGGTGATCGTCGTGGATCGCATTGCCGAACGTCTGCAGATGGCCCGGGAAAACGGCGCCGATCTGACGCTCGATAACACTGACCAGCCGCTCGCGGAACAGCTGGCGCAGCGGCAGCTTGCCCCCACGCTGGTCATTGATGCCGCCTGCCACCCGGCGATCCTGCAGGAAGCCATTCTCCTCGCCTCCCCCGCCGCCCGCATCGGTATACTCGGTTTCTCCGGCGAGGCCTCAACCCTCACTCAGCAAAGCATCACCAGTAAAGAAATTTCTATTTTCTCCTCCCGGCTGAACAGCGGGCGTTTTCCGCTGGTCATCGACTGGATGGAGAAAGGCCTTATTCGTCCGGAGGCGTTAATCACCCATTGTATGCCGCTGGAGCAGGTGAAAGAGGCCATGGAGATTTTTGCTAACGACCGTAAGACCTGCTGCAAAGTGCTGCTGCAACTGGGTTAAACCGGCATCGTATAGAATAACGGCCGACGGATATCTGCGTATCCGCCGCGCCTGATATAAATAATATAATGAGCATGGTGTTATCATGGGAAAAAATATCCGCTGGATTATCGTCCTGTTATTATTTTTAGTATATATGATAAATTATCTGGACCGGGTGGCATTATCCATTACGGTCCCGATGATTGAAAAGGACCTTGCACTTAACGCTGAACAATTCGGCATTATTTTCGGCAGCTTTTTCTTCGGCTACGCGGTATTTAATTTTATTGGCGGTTTGGCCGTGGATAAGTTTGGCGCAACGCTGGTAATGGGCCTGGCGGTCGGTCTGTGGTCGCTGTTTTGCGGCTTAACCGCGGTAGCCACCGGCTTTTATTCCATGCTGGTGCTGCGGGTGCTTTTCGGGATGGCGGAAGGCCCGATCTGCGCATCGGCGAACAAGATGATCAACGGCTGGTTTCCTAAAAAGCAAGCGGCTACCGCCGTCGGCTTTCTCAGCGCAGGCTCTCCGCTGGGCGGCGCGGTCGCCGGCCCCATCGTCGGTTACCTGGCCCTGGCATTCGGCTGGCGCCCGGCTTTTATGATTATTTTCGCTATCGGTATTGTATGGATGATAGCGTGGTTTTTCATTGCCGCTAATTCGCCCGAAAAGCACAAAAAAGTCAGCCAGGAAGAACTTAAGCTGATTAATAAAATGAAAGAAGAAGAAGTCGCGCTGGAAACAATAGAAAATCAAACAACTCACTCGCTGGGTTATTATTTGAAACAGCCAATTATTCTGGTAACGGCCTTTGCCTTCTTCTGCTACAACTATATTCTGTTTTTCTTTCTCAGCTGGTTCCCGTCCTATCTGGTACAACAGCACCATCTGGATATTAAACAGATGAGCCTTACCACTATGATCCCATGGATAGTCGGCTTTGTCGGTCTGGCGCTTGGGGGCTATATTTCCGATAAAATTTTTAAACTCACCGGGCGCCTGCTGCTGTCGCGCAAAATTGTGCTGGTGGTATGCCTGCTGATGGCCGCTATCTGCGTGGGACTGGCGGGTACCGTCAGCAGCGTCGTGCCTGCCGTTCTGCTGATGTCGGTCTCCATCTTTTTCCTCTATGTAACCGGGGCGATCTACTGGGCGATTATCCAGGACGTGGTGCATAAATCCCGCGTCGGCGGCGCCAGCGGCTTTATCCATCTTATCGGCAGCGTCTCCGGCATCGTGGGGCCGATTGTTACCGGCTATATCGTGCAGTCTACTGGTAAATTTGACAGCGCTTTCGTTCTCGCCGGCACTATCGCCGCGCTTGGCGCCCTGCTGGTGCTGTTCGTGATCAAAACTCCGCGTGTGACGATGAAAGCCAGCCAGGCATAAATGGCAGGAGCGCGATGTCCGGCATTGTTCCGGACATCACGCTCGTACTTCTCACTCAGCCTGGGGAGCAACCCAGCTACGGCCCAGCGCCGAGCCCTGAGCGCCCTGCTGATTCAGATAACGATCCAGTTCAACCATGCCGGTCCAGCGATTTTCACACCACAGCGGCGCCAACAGCGTGGGCCGACGGGCGCTGGCGGAAATACGGTGGTAGATCACCTCCGGCGGCGTATGGCGGATCATCTCTCCAGCGGTGACGGTATACGCCTCCAGCTCAATGCCATCGAGACGCCCGGCCTGCCACGCTTTGGCCATAATGCTGCCTTTCACAATATGCAGTGGATGCAATTTGATCCCATCCACGCCGGTCGCCACTACCTGCTCCAGCGTCTGCAGACAATGCCCCTGGCTCTCTCCTGGCAGACCGACGATCAGATGCGCACAGACTTTCAGCCCCCGCTCTCGCGCCAGGCGCGCGGTACGCTGATAACAGGCGAAATCGTGTCCACGGTTAATGCGATGCAGGGTCTTGTCATGAGCAGTTTGCAGCCCCAGCTCCAGCCATACCTCATACCCTTGCTGATGGTATTCACTCAGCAGGTCAAGGACCGCCTGCGGAACGCAGTCCGGGCGGGTGCCGACGCACAGGCCAACGATATTTGCGGCACTGACGGCCTGACGATACATTGAACGGAGCACCTGCACTTCAGCGAAGGTGCTGGTGTAGGCCTGAAAATAGGCCAGATAGCGCTTCGCCCGGTTGACGAGCTGCGCCTGATGAGCGAGCTGTTCGGCGATAGAGCGATGCTGCTGCGCCTCATCGGCAAACGATGCCACGTTACAGAAAGTGCAACCGCCGCGGCCCAGCGTGCCGTCGCGGTTTGGGCAGCTAAAACCGCCGTGCAGCGTTAGCTTATGGACCTTTTCGCCATAGCGACGCATAAGATCCCCACCAAACATATTGACTAATTTCTGTAACTGCATAATCTGATAGACCGCCCTCAACAAAGGGGGCCAAGCCTGCCACTTTTCGTCACCGACGGCGATGACCTGGATCAATCGTCAGCGCGGCGACCAACCCTATTGCATAAACAATCAAGATTACTGCAATTTCATTCAACCACCAGGTGATGAGTTTTCCTTATATTTTATCTTCGCATTGCCCTAATCTGCTTTCTGGTAAAAAACGGTATTAATGTCCAGTAGTTAAAAATATTGCAGTCAAATATGCTAATAATGAAATATATTTCAGCGCATATTGGTAATGCAAAGCCGCGTGCACAGTGAGACAGATCACACTAGCCGCACCACCAGCAGGCGTATTCAAAGCATAAAAATTGCCATTATTTTCTTTAATAACAATTAGTTAACTTGGGTATAGCACATTTTTGTATTAATAAGATTGCCATTTGACGTAAGTGTGGATTCCCGATAAGTTGGGAATCCGCTGGAAGCTTTCTGGATGAGCACTCTGCTCATCATATTTATGCAGTAATTGAGATTCCCTCTTAACAGCAAGTCCTCAAACTTGTGTACCGATGCGAAAAGGATTTAAAGAGGGCGAATGCGAGGTGTAAACCCCGTCGCCATGCTCTTTCTGTGCCTGTGCGCAATCGGTATCGGAGGGTGTCCGTAGAGCCTGGGGAGGTTCACTGATATGTTGTACGACAAATCCCTTGAGAGGGATAACTGTGGTTTCGGCCTGATCGCCCACATAGAAGGCGAACCTAGCCACAAGGTAGTGCGAACCGCAATACACGCACTGGCCCGCATGCAGCACCGTGGCGCAATCCTTGCCGATGGTAAAACCGGCGACGGTTGCGGTCTGCTGCTGCAAAAACCCGATCGTTTCTTCCGCATCGTTGCCGAAGAGCGCGGCTGGCGTTTAGCCAAAAACTACGCCGTTGGGATGCTGTTCCTGAATAAAGATCCTGAGCTGGCTAAAGCGGCGCGCCGCATCGTTGAAGAAGAACTTCAGCTTGAGACCCTGTCGATTGTCGGCTGGCGCGATGTGCCGACCAACGAAGGCGTGCTCGGTGAAATCGCCCTCTCCTCGCTGCCCCGTATTGAGCAAATCTTTGTCAACGCCCCGGCTGGCTGGCGCCCGCGCGATATGGAGCGCCGTCTGTTTATTGCGCGTCGTCGCATTGAAAAACGTCTGCAGGAAGACAAAGATTTCTACGTTTGTAGCTTGTCCAATCTGGTCAACATCTATAAAGGTCTGTGTATGCCGGCGGATTTGCCGCGCTTCTACCTGGACCTCGCGGACCTGCGCCTGGAGTCGGCTATCTGCCTGTTCCACCAGCGCTTCTCCACCAACACCGTACCACGCTGGCCGTTGGCGCAGCCGTTCCGCTACCTGGCGCACAACGGTGAAATTAACACCATTACCGGCAACCGCCAGTGGGCCCGCGCCCGTACCTATAAGTTCCAGACCCCGCTGATCCCAGACCTGCACGACGCCGCGCCGTTCGTTAACGAAACCGGCTCCGACTCCAGTTCTATGGACAACATGCTGGAGCTGCTGCTGGCCGGCGGGATGGACATCGTGCGCGCCATGCGTCTGCTGGTGCCGCCAGCCTGGCAGAACAACCCGGATATGGATCCGGAGCTGCGTTCGTTCTTCGACTTTAACTCCATGCATATGGAGCCGTGGGACGGCCCGGCGGGCATCGTCATGTCCGATGGCCGCTACGCGGCCTGTAACCTCGACCGTAACGGTCTGCGCCCGGCGCGCTACGTCATTACCAAAGATAAGCTCATCACCTGCGCCTCCGAAGTCGGCATCTGGGATTACCAGCCTGACGAAGTGGTCGAGAAAGGCCGCGTGGGCCCGGGCGAGCTGATGGTTATCGATACCCGTGCCGGACGCATTCTGCACTCAGCGGAAACCGATGACGATCTGAAGAGCCGCCATCCGTATAAAGAGTGGATGGAGAAAAACGTTCGTCGCCTGGTGCCGTTCGAAGATCTGCCGGACGAAGAGGTTGGCAGCCGCCAGCTGGATGACGACACGCTCGCCAGCTACCAGAAACAGTTTAACTACAGCGCGGAAGAGCTGGACTCCGTCCTGCGCGTGCTCGGCGAAAATGGCCAGGAAGCAGTCGGTTCGATGGGCGATGACACGCCTTTCGCCGTGCTCTCCAGCCAGCCGCGCATTATCTACGATTACTTCCGTCAGCAGTTCGCCCAGGTGACTAACCCGCCGATCGACCCGCTGCGCGAAGCGCACGTCATGTCGCTGGCTACCAGCATCGGTCGCGAAATGAACGTCTTCTGCGAAGCGGAAGGCCAGGCGCATCGTCTGAGCTTCAAATCGCCGATCCTGCTGTACTCCGATTTTAAACAGCTGACGACGATGGAAGAAGAGCACTATCGCGCCGACGTCCTCGATATCACGTTCAACCCGGCAGAGGCCTCCCTCAGCGAGACGGTGAAAGCGCTGTGCGATAAAGCGGAGCAAATGGTGCGCGACGGCACCGTGCTGCTGGTGCTCTCTGACCGCAACATCGCCAAAGACCGTCTGCCGGTACCGGCGCCGATGGCCGTTGGCGCGATCCAGACCCGTCTGGTCGATAAAAGCCTGCGCTGCGATGCCAACATCATCGTTGAAACCGCCAGCGCCCGCGATCCGCACCACTTCGCCGTGCTGCTCGGCTTTGGGGCGACGGCTATCTATCCATACCTCGCCTACGAAACGCTGGCGAAGCTGGTCGACAGCAAAGCCATCGATAAACCGTACCGTGCGGTGATGCTGAACTATCGCAACGGTATCAATAAAGGTCTGTATAAGATCATGTCCAAGATGGGGATCTCGACCATCGCCTCCTACCGCTGCTCGAAGCTGTTCGAAGCGGTCGGTCTGCATCGCGATGTCTCCGAGCTCTGCTTCCAGGGCGTGGTCAGCCGCATCGGCGGCGCCAGCTTCGACGACTTCCAGCAGGATCTGCTGAATCTGTCGAAACGCGCCTGGCTGGCGCGTAAGCCACTGGCCCAGGGCGGTTTGCTGAAATATGTGCACGGCGGCGAATATCATGCCTACAACCCGGACGTGGTGCGCACCCTGCAGCAGGCCGTGCAGAGCGGCGAATACAGCGATTATCAACAATACGCGAAATTGGTTAACGAACGTCCAGCGGCCACGCTGCGCGACCTGCTGGCGCTCAACCCAGGCGAAGACGCTATCAGCATCGACGAAGTAGAGCCGGCGAAGGAGCTGTTTAAACGCTTCGATACCGCGGCGATGTCGATCGGCGCCCTGAGCCCGGAAGCGCACGAGTCGCTGGCGGAAGCGATGAACAGCATCGGCGGCTTCTCCAACTCCGGTGAAGGCGGTGAAGACCCGGCGCGCTACGGCACTAATAAAGTGTCGCGCATCAAGCAGGTCGCTTCCGGCCGCTTCGGCGTCACGCCAGCCTACCTGGTCAATGCCGACGTCATCCAGATCAAAGTCGCCCAGGGGGCGAAACCGGGTGAAGGTGGCCAGCTGCCGGGTGATAAAGTCACCCCGTACATCGCCAAACTGCGCTATTCGGTACCGGGCGTCACGCTGATTTCCCCGCCGCCGCACCACGATATCTACTCTATCGAGGATCTGGCGCAGCTGATTTTCGACCTCAAGCAGGTCAATCCGAAAGCGATGATTTCGGTCAAACTGGTTTCTGAGCCGGGCGTTGGCACCATCGCCACCGGCGTGGCCAAAGCCTATGCCGACCTGATCACCATCGCCGGCTACGACGGCGGCACCGGGGCGAGCCCGCTCTCTTCGGTGAAATATGCCGGCTGCCCGTGGGAGCTCGGCCTGGTGGAAACCCAGCAGGCGCTGGTTGCCAACGGTCTGCGTCATAAGATCCGTCTGCAGGTGGATGGCGGCCTGAAAACCGGCCTCGATATCATCAAAGCGGCGATCCTCGGCGCGGAGAGCTTCGGTTTCGGTACCGGCCCGATGGTCGCGCTGGGCTGTAAATACCTGCGTATTTGCCACCTGAACAACTGCGCTACCGGCGTGGCGACCCAGGATGACAAACTGCGTAAGAATCACTATCACGGTCTGCCGTTCAAAGTGACCAACTACTTTGAATTTATCGCCCGTGAGACCCGCGAGCTGATGGCCCAGCTGGGCGTCAAGCGTCTGGTGGATCTGATTGGCCGCACCGATCTGCTCAAAGAGCTGGATGGGTTCACCGCCAAGCAGCAGAAACTAGATCTGGGTAAACTGCTGGAGACCGCAGAGCCGCATCCGGGCAAAGCGCTGTACTGCACCGAGAACAACCCACCTTTCGATAACGGCGTGCTCAACGCCCAGCTGCTGCAGCAGGCGAAACCGTACGTGGATGAAAAGCAGAGCAAGACGTTCTGGTTTGATATCCGTAACACCGACCGCTCCGTGGGGGCCTCGCTGTCCGGGTATATCGCCCAGACCCATGGCGACCAGGGACTGGCGGGCGACCCGATCGTCGCTCACTTTAGCGGCACCGCGGGCCAGAGCTTCGGCGTGTGGAACGCCGGCGGCGTGGAACTGCATCTGACTGGCGACGCCAACGACTACGTCGGGAAAGGCATGGCGGGCGGTCTGCTGGCCATTCGTCCGCCGGTGGGCTCTGCGTTCCGCAGCCATGAAGCCAGTATTATCGGCAACACCTGCCTGTACGGAGCGACCGGTGGTCGTCTGTACGCCGCAGGCCGCGCGGGCGAGCGTTTCGCCGTGCGTAACTCCGGCGCCATCACCGTGGTGGAAGGCATCGGCGACAACGGCTGCGAATATATGACCGGCGGCATCGTCTGCGTGCTCGGAAAAACCGGCGTCAACTTTGGCGCAGGGATGACCGGCGGCTTTGCCTATGTCCTGGATGAAGATGGCGACTTCCGCAAACGCGTGAACCCGGAGCTGGTGGAAGTGCTGGACGTTGATTCTCTGGCCATCCATGAAGAGCACCTGCGCGGTTTAATCACCGAGCACGTACAGCTTACCGGTTCGCAACGCGGCGAAGAGATCCTCGCCAACTGGCCGGCCTTCTCCGCGAAGTTTGCGCTGGTTAAACCAAAGTCCAGCGATGTTAAAGCACTGTTGGGTCACCGTAGTCGTTCCGCAGCTGAGCTGCGGGTGCAGGCGCAGTAAGGGGTTAAGATGAGTCAGAACGTTTATCAATTTATCGACCTGCAGCGCGTTGATCCGCCAAAGAAACCGCTGAAGATCCGTAAAATTGAGTTTGTGGAAATTTACGAGCCGTTTTCAGAAGGCCAGGCCAAGGCGCAGGCGGATCGCTGCCTCTCCTGTGGCAACCCGTACTGCGAATGGAAGTGCCCGGTGCATAACTACATCCCGAACTGGCTGAAGCTGGCCAACGAGGGGCGTATTTTTGAAGCGGCCGAGCTGTCGCATCAAACCAACACTCTGCCGGAAGTCTGCGGGCGCGTCTGCCCGCAGGACCGCCTGTGTGAAGGCTCCTGTACGCTGAACGATGAGTTCGGCGCGGTGACCATCGGCAACATCGAACGCTATATCAACGATAAGGCATTCGAGATGGGCTGGCGTCCGGATCTCTCCGACGTGAAGCCGACCGGTAAAACCGTCGCGATCATCGGCGCTGGCCCGGCGGGCCTCGCCTGCGCCGACGTGCTGACCCGTAACGGCGTCAAGGCGGTGGTATTTGACCGCCATCCGGAAATCGGCGGCCTGCTGACCTTCGGTATCCCAGCGTTCAAGCTGGAAAAAGAGGTGATGACCCGCCGCCGGGAGATCTTCACCGGCATGGGCATTGAGTTCAAACTCAATACCGAAGTGGGCCGCGACGTGCAGCTCGACGACCTGCTGAAGGAGTACGATGCGGTGTTCCTCGGCGTCGGGACCTATCAGTCGATGCGCGGTGGACTGGACAACGAAGACGCCCCGGGTGTTTACGACGCGCTGCCGTTCCTTATCGCTAACACTAAGCAGATCATGGGCTTTGGTGAAACCGCCGATGAGCCCTATGTCAGCATGGAAGGCAAACGCGTGGTGGTGCTCGGCGGTGGCGACACCGCGATGGACTGCGTACGCACCTCCGTCCGTCAGAATGCGGCGCACGTGATCTGCGCCTATCGCCGTGACGAAGAGAACATGCCTGGCTCAAAACGCGAAGTGAAAAACGCGCGCGAAGAAGGCGTTGAGTTCCAGTTTAACGTCCAGCCGCTGGGCGTGGAAGTGAATGCCAACGGTAAGGTTTGCGGCGTGAAGATGGCGCGCACCGAAATGGGCCAGCCGGATGCGAAGGGCCGCCGCCGCGCGGAGATCGTCCCCGGCTCTGAGCACGTGGTGCCGGCTGACGCCGTAGTCATGGCGTTTGGCTTCCGTCCGCACAGCATGGAGTGGCTGGCGAAGCACAGCGTCGAGCTGGACTCCCAGGGCCGTATTATCGCCCCGGAAGGCAGCGAAAACGCCTTCCAGACCAGCAACCCGAAAATCTTCGCCGGTGGCGATATCGTTCGCGGTTCCGATCTGGTGGTCACCGCGATTGCCGAAGGCCGTAAAGCGGCGGACGGGATCCTCAACTACCTTGAAGTCTGATTAGGTCCGGAGCCTCACGCATAAAAGCCCGATGGTTAACGTCATCGGGCTTTTTTATTGCTCATTCGCCGGGCAAACCGCCGCTTTCAGCGCCGTATTATACCAGCCGCAGATATGCTCCAGGCGGGTAATCGCCGAGCCGACGGTCACCGCCCACGCGCCGCAACGCATCGCCTCCGCCGCCTGGGCAGGCGTGTTATAGCGCCCTTCGGCAATCACTCTGCAGCCCGCAACGCTCAGGCATTGCACCAGCGCCAGATCCGGCTCATCCGGCGTCTCCTCTGCGGTATAGCCGGAGAGAGTCGTCCCGACAATCTCAGCCCCCAACTGCCAGCACTCGAGAGCATCGTCGAGAGATGAGCAATCGGCCATCGCCACTTTTCCCAGCTGATGAATTTCTGCTAATAGCGCCGACACTGACGCCGGACGCTGACGCTGGGTGCCGTCAATAGCAATAATATCCGCTCCGCCCTGCGCCAGCGCGTCGATATCTTCCAGCCATGGCGTAATACGCACCGGGCTATCGGGCAAATCGCGTTTGATCAACCCAATAACGGGCACTGTCACTAACGGACGAACGGCCTGCAGGTTGGCCAGGCCTTCGATGCGCAGCGCTACCGCTCCCGCCTGCTCAGCCGCCAGCGCCATTGCCGCGACGATAGCGGGATTATCCAGCGGACTGCCCGGCACCGGCTGGCAGGAGACAATTAATCCGCCATGATGACGGATACGCTGGTCCAGTTGTGCGAGTAAAGACATGTCTGCTCCCTAAAAACTACCTGTGGCGATGACGATACCAGCCATGGGACGCCTCGTTTGTGGCAGAGTTAACAAAGCGGACAGACAAAAAAACAGGCCCCGCAGGGCCTGTCAGAGAAGGGATTTACTTCACCACGCGCAGCGCCGGGCGACCACCGCGCGGCGGCGGCGTGTCGTCAGGATCGTCGTCGTGATTATCCGGCTTATCGCCATCGATCACCGACATCACCGTATCGCTTTCACTCTCCGGCGCGACGTCATCATCGTTGAGGCTGCTGACGTCTTCGTCATAGGCCGCTTCCGGTTCGAACATCGTACCAGCGCCGTTCTCACGGGCGTAGATGGCGAGTACCGCAGCCAGCGGGACAGACACGTTGCGTGGTACCCCGCCAAAGCGCGCGTTGAAGCGCACTTCGTCGTTCGCCAGCTCGAGATTGCCTACCGCACGCGGGGCAATATTGAGAACGATTTGCCCATCGCGCGCGTACTCCATCGGCACGAGCACGCCCGGCAGCGTCACATCCACCACCAGGTGCGGCGTCAGCTGGTTATCCAGCAGCCAGTCATAAAACGCCCGTAACAGATACGGGCGACGCGGCGTCAGCTGTGATACATCCATTATTTAGCCCCGACCGAGGCGCATTTCACGCTCGGCTTCAGTTAAAGAAGCGAGGAAGGAATCACGCTCAAATACGCGAGTCATATAGCCTTTGAGCTCTTTCGCGCCAGCGCCAACCAGCTCCACACCAAGAACCGGCAGACGCCACAGCAGCGGCGCCAGGTAGCAGTCCACCAGGCTGAACTCATCGCTCAGGAAGTAAGGTTTCTGGGTGAAGACCGGCGCGATGGCCAGCAATTCTTCACGCAGCTGCTTACGCGCAGCATCAGCTTGCGCTGCGGTACCGCTCTGGATGGTGTTCATCAGCGAATACCAGTCCTTCTCGATACGTTGCATATACAGGCGGCTTTCACCACGCGCCACCGGATAAACCGGCATTAACGGCGGGTGCGGGAAACGCTCATCCAGATACTCCATAATGATGCGGGATTCCCACAGAGTGAGCTCACGATCCACCAGCGTCGGTACGCTTTGATTCGGGTTGAGGTCAATCAGATCCTGAGGCGGGTTATCCTTCTCCACGTGCTCTATCTCAAAACTGACACCCTTCTCGGCCAGCACAATGCGGACCTGATGGCTATAGATGTCAGTAGGACCAGAAAACAGCGTCATTACCGAACGTTTGTTGGCAGCGACAGCCATGAAAACCTCCAGGTATATTCAGAATTTTGTACTGCTGCCGGCCACTCATGACCAGCCAGATGTAAAAACCCCATTAGCGCGATGTCACCTTCGTTCACGAATAAAACAAAAAATGAACAATCACCAGCATTTGGGCAGAAAATTGGATGATAGTTTACCAGATTTTGAAGACGTTGTGGTGAGGGGATTCTGGAAATGCTGAAAAAGTGGCGAGAACCGGCGCTATGCTTGTGGATAACAGCCGTTTTATCCATAAAAAAACCCGCCGAAGCGGGTTTTTTCGCAAATTGTTCTGCGTGAGCAGAAAACAATTAACGTTTGGAGAACTGCGGACGACGACGTGCTTTACGCAGACCGACTTTCTTACGTTCAACCTGACGAGCGTCACGAGTAACGAAGCCAGCTTTACGCAGTTCGGAACGCAGGGACTCGTCGTACTCCATCAGAGCGCGGGTGATACCGTGACGGATCGCACCAGCCTGACCAGAGATACCACCACCTTTAACAGTGATGTACAGATCCAGTTTCTCAACCATGTCGACCAGTTCCAGCGGCTGACGAACTACCATGCGGGCAGTTTCACGACCGAAGTACTGTTCCAGAGAACGCTGGTTGATAACGATTTTACCGTTGCCCGGTTTGATGAAAACGCGAGCTGCGGAACTTTTGCGGCGACCAGTGCCGTAGTATTGATTTTCAGCCATTGCCTATAATCCCGATTAGATGTCAAGAACTTGCGGTTGCTGTGCCGCGTGGTTGTGCTCGTTACCCGCGTAAACTTTCAGTTTACGGTACATAGCACGACCCAGCGGGCCTTTTGGCAGCATGCCTTTAACCGCGATTTCAATCACACGCTCAGGACGGCGGGCAATCATCTCTTCAAAGGTCGCTTCTTTGATACCACCGATGTGGCCGGTGTGGTGGTAGTACATTTTGTCTTCGCGCTTGTTGCCGGTAACAGCAACTTTTTCTGCGTTCAGAACGATGATGTAATCACCGGTATCAACGTGCGGAGTGTATTCCGCTTTGTGCTTACCGCGCAGGCGACGAGCCAGTTCAGTAGCCAGACGGCCCAGAGTTTTACCGGTCGCGTCAACAACATACCAGTCGCGTTTTACGGTTTCTGGTTTAGCTGTAAAAGTTTTCATTAAAAGCTTACCCAAATAATAAGTTACACGTTGGTGAACACCCAAACGTTTAGTCAGTTGAGGTTCACACGACATTGTCCAGCAAACCTACCCCTTCGAATAGCCTATGCCGGCGCATAGAAAGTTTCGGGAAAAAAACCTTCTCGTAACGTGGGGTCGCAAGATTATAGAGAAGTCGGGGTCAAAGATCGACCCCTTTATGAGATTTTTCAGGCCGCGCCCGGGGCGGCCTTGCGGCCCTGAATCCGCCTGAAAAAGTCCCCTGTCAGGGCATATGCGGACGTTTGAGGTACTCTTCGCTCTGCATCTCCTGCAGACGCGAGAGACAGCGCTGGAACTCAAACTTCAGCCGCTCGCCCTGGTAAATGTCGTACAGCGGTACTGCCGCGCTGACCACCAGCTTTACATGGCGCTCGTAGAACTCATCCACCAGAGCGATAAAGCGGCGGGCCTCGCTCTCCAGCTGCGCGGTCATCACCGGCACGTCGAACAGCATCACCGTATGGAACAGTCGGGAGAGCGCGATATAGTCATGCTGGCTGCGCGCATCCACGCATAGCGTGGCGAATGACGCCGCCAGCGTCTGGTTTTCTACGCCGAGGGTAGGCAGCTCGCGATGGTTAATCTCCAGCGTCGGCCCGGCAGCGCGCGGCGCGCCCGCCAGCGCGAGCCACAATTTATCCATCTGTTCGCGGGTGTCGTTATTCAGCGGCGACAGCCACAGGTGCGCCTGCGTCAGGGTACGCAGCCGATAATCGATGCCGGCATCGACGTTCATAATATCGCAATGCTGCTTGATGGCGTCGATCGCCGGTAGAAAACGGGCCCGCTGCAGGCCATTGCGATAGAGTTCATCCGGCGGAATATTGGAGGTCGCCACCAGGGTGATGCCGCGGGCGAACAGGGCTTTCATCAGCCCGCCCAACAGCATGGCGTCGGTAATATCGGAGACAAAAAACTCGTCGAAACAGAGCACGTCGGTTTCCGCTTTAAAGCGGTCGGCGACGATCTCCAGCGGGTCGCTATGTCCCTGCAGGGTGGTCAGCTCTTCGTGTACGCGCAGCATGAAACGATGGAAATGCAGGCGCTGTTTACGCTCGCCCGGCAGGCTCTGGTAAAACAGGTCCATCAGCCAGGTTTTGCCTCGCCCCACGCCGCCCCACATATACAGGCCGCGGACAGGTGCCGTCCCGGCAGCCGGCTCGCGCTTACCCAGCAGTTTGCCGAATTTCGCGCGCAAACCGCCGCCTGACGCGACCGGCGCGGGCTGCGTCTGCAGTTCCTGGTAAATGGTATCAAGGCGGCTCACCGCTTCTTGCTGGACGTCGTCGGGTTGATGGCTGCCCTCTTTCAGGGCTAAAAGGTAACGCGATGTTGGAGACAGGCTTTGCATGATCTAATTGTTATTCCTTGAAAACCGTAATGCCGAAGCTCACGATTGACGAAAAAAAGGCCGTTCTACACTACGCGATGATACGCCAGGATTCCACTTCTGTGGAATTAGCGGTTATAGTGGCACTATCGGGCGCAGGCGGAGAGCCTAAGAGCCACCCTACGGAACCACAATACAACGGGAGATGTTCATGACCTGGGAATACGCGCTAATTGGGTTAGTCGTCGGTATCATCATTGGTGCCGTCGCCATGCGTTTCGGCAACCGCAAACTGCGCCAACAGCAGGCGCTGCAGTACGAACTGGAAAAGAATAAAGCCGAGCTTGAAGAGTACCGTGAAGAGCTGGTGAGCCACTTTGCGCGTAGCGCCGAACTGCTGGATAACATGGCGCACGACTATCGTCAGCTATATCAGCATATGGCGAAAAGCTCTAACAACCTGCTGCCGGACTCGATGGCAGACGCCAACCCGTTCCGCAACCGTCTGGAAGAGTCTGAAGCCAGTAACGATCAGGCGCCGGTCCAGATGCCGCGCGACTACTCCGAGGGCGCATCCGGTTTACTGCGCGGAGGCGCAAAACGCGATTAAGCCTCGCTGCGATTAAAATATTCTCCGGGCGCGCCCGTCGCGCCCGCTCCTTCCCCCACTTCCCGGCTACAATTTAAACCAGTCCCCACGTTGTTACCTGTGCAAAAATTCAATAACATCAGGTTATTCAGGACATTTTTCCATACACCTCAGGTTACGAGAGCCAGCATCTAATGAAGAAACAGACTTTGCTGTTGAGTGCGTTAGCGTTAAGCATTGGGTTATCGTTGTCGGTCCTGCCTCCGGCAGCGGCATCCTTACCGACTCAGGTGCCCGGCCAGGGCGCGTTACCAAGCCTGGCGCCGATGCTGGAAAAGGTTCTGCCGGCGGTGGTTAGCGTACAGGTGGAAGGCACTGCCTCGCCGACGCTCAATATGCCGGAAGAGCTGAAAAAATATTTTGGCGATAACGCCCCGCAGGAGCAGGCGCAGCCGTTTGAAGGGCTCGGCTCCGGCGTTATCATCGACGCGGCGAAAGGCTATGTGCTGACCAATAACCACGTCATCAATCAGGCGCAGAAGATCAGCGTCCAGCTGAACGATGGCCGTGAGTTCGATGCCAAACTGGTCGGGAGCGATGAACAGAGCGATATCGCTCTGCTGCAGCTGATTAAGCCAGACCACCTGACGCAAATCGCCATTGCTGACTCTGATAAACTTCGCGTCGGCGACTTCGCCGTCGCCGTCGGCAACCCGTTCGGCCTTGGCCAGACCGCCACATCCGGCATTATCTCTGCCCTTGGCCGCAGCGGCTTGAACCTTGAAGGGCTGGAGAATTTCATTCAGACCGACGCCTCGATTAACCGCGGCAATTCCGGCGGCGCGCTGCTGAACCTCAACGGCGAGCTTATCGGGATCAACACCGCGATCCTCGCGCCGGGCGGCGGCAGCATCGGCATCGGCTTTGCCATTCCAAGCAATATGGCGAAAACCCTCGCCGACCAGCTTATTCAGTTTGGCGAAATCAAGCGCGGCCTGTTGGGCATTAAAGGCATGGAAATGAGCGCCGACATCGCCAAAGCGATGAATCTCAACGTTCAGCGCGGCGCCTTCGTCAGTGAAGTCCTGCCAAACTCCGGCTCCGCCAAAGCGGGGATTAAATCCGGGGACGTCATCGTGAGTCTGAACGGCAAACCGCTGAACAGTTTCGCCGAACTGCGTTCGCGGATCGCCACCACCGAGCCGGGTACCAAGGTCAAACTGGGCCTGCTGCGCGATGGAAAGCCGGTCGATGTCGAAGTGACCCTGGATAAGAGCACCTCCTCAACCGCCAGCGCGGAACTGATTATCCCGGCGCTGCAGGGGGCCTCGTTCAGCGACGGCCAGATGAAAGATGGCACCAAAGGAGTGGTGATCGATAATGTGGATAAAGGCAGCGCCGCCGCCCAGGTCGGTCTGCATAAGGATGACATTATCATTGGCCTTAACCGGCAGCGTATTCACTCAATTGCCGAACTGCGCAAAGCGCTCGAAGGCAAACCGCCGGTCATCGCCCTGAACGTGATCCGCGGCAACGAAAGCATCTATCTGCTGCTGCGCTGATTGTCTCTCCGGGCATCGCCGCCATGTGCGATGTCCGGACAACTCATGCTATGCTGCGCCTGACCATTCATTAACGATATCTGCATCATGCCTGGAAAGTTATTACGTTCAGTACTCATCGGTTTGCTTGTCGGGGGTCTGCTGCTGGCCCTGATGCCCTCGCTGCGCCAGTGGCAGTTGGCGCCGACTACCCAGAACGATACGGCAGACGACTCCCCGGCGAGCTATAACGCCGCGGTGCGCCGCGCGGCGCCCGCCGTGGTGAACGTCTATAACCGCGCCCTTAACAGCACCAGCCATAATCAGCTGACGCTTGGCTCAGGGGTGATTATGGATCAGCGCGGCTATATCCTGACCAACAAGCATGTTATCAACGATGCCGATCAGATTATCGTCGCCCTGCAGGACGGCCGCGTCTTCGAAGCGCTGCTGGTAGGATCCGATTCCCTCACCGATCTCGCCGTGCTCAAGATCAATGCTACCGGCGGGCTGCCGGTGATCCCGATCAATCCGAAACGCACGCCGCACATCGGCGACGTGGTGCTGGCGATTGGCAACCCTTATAACCTGGGGCAGACCATCACCCAGGGGATTATCAGCGCCACAGGGCGCATTGGCCTCAATCCGACCGGCCGCCAGAACTTCCTGCAGACTGACGCCTCGATCAACCACGGTAACTCCGGCGGGGCGCTGGTGAACTCCCTCGGCGAGCTGATGGGGATTAACACCCTCTCCTTTGACAAGAGCAATGACGGCGAAACGCCGGAAGGCATTGGCTTTGCGATCCCGTTCCAGTTAGCGACCAAAATTATGGATAAACTGATCCGCGATGGCCGGGTGATCCGCGGCTATATCGGCATTAGCGGCCGGGAGATCGCCCCGCTGCACGCGCAGGGCGGAGGGATCGATCAGATTCAGGGGA
Organism: Klebsiella sp. MS 92-3; assembly: GCF_000195655.1. Taxonomy (NCBI): domain Bacteria; kingdom Pseudomonadati; phylum Pseudomonadota; class Gammaproteobacteria; order Enterobacterales; family Enterobacteriaceae; genus Klebsiella; species Klebsiella sp. MS 92-3. The sequence goes on along the minus strand of NZ_GL882724.1, from coordinate 36,806 downwards.
TCGTCGTTAACGATGTGGCCCCGGACGGTCCAGCGGCGCAAGCCGGGATCCGCGCCAACGACGTAATCATCTCCGTGAATGACAAACCCGCCGTCTCGGCGCTGGAGACGATGGATCAGGTGGCCGAGATCCGCCCGGGTTCGGAAATTCCGGTGGTCATCATGCGTGATGATAAGAAAATCACGCTCCATATCGCCGTCCAGGAATACCCGGCCACCAACTAAACAGGCCCCCCCCCCCCCCCGCGGCCGCGCGCGCGCCCGGCGGCGCGCCGCCCCCCGCCGTAGTTAGTGTCAGTCCCGTGGCC
>NZ_GL882724.1:33147-36418 GCF_000195655.1 Klebsiella sp. MS 92-3 | reverse complement strand
ACCGGCCGGGAATCTGACCAGAAACCCGGTTTCCATGAATGCTGGACAATAAAAAGCCGGAACAGCGGTTCCGGCTCTTCAGTTAGGGCGAGATTACTTGTTGACGAAGTCTTCGCCGAGCGCGATATCTTTCTTCAGGGTGTCCAGCATGCCCTCCAGCGCCTGCTGTTCAAAGGCGCTGAGTTTGCCGATAGACTGTCGCTCTTCCACGCCGTTTTTCCCCAGCAGCAGCGGCTGGGAGAAGAAACGCGCATAGTGGCCGTCGCCTTCCACGTAGGCGCACTCCACCACGCCTTTTTCCCCCTGCATGGCGCGAACCAGAGAGAGACCAAAACGGGCAGCCGCCTGGCCCATCGACAAGGTCGCCGACCCGCCGCCCGCTTTCGCTTCCACGACTTCGGTACCGGCGTTCTGAATACGTTTAGTCAGGTCGGCAATTTCCTGATCGCTAAAGCTGACGCCGGGGATCTGCGACAGTAAAGGCAGAATGGTGACCCCGGAGTGACCACCAATGACCGGGACTTCCACCTCGGTTGCCGATTTACCTTTCAGCTCCGCCACAAAGGTATTGGAACGGATGATGTCCAGCGTGGTAACGCCGAACAGTTTGTTTTTATCGTACACGCCGGCTTTTTTCAGTACTTCGGCGGCGATAGCCACGGTGGTATTCACCGGGTTGGTGATAATGCCGATGCAGGCCTGCGGGCAGGTTTTGGCAATCTGCTGCACGAGGTTCTTCACGATACCCGCATTCACATTAAACAGGTCGGAACGATCCATGCCGGGCTTACGCGCCACGCCCGCGGAGATCAGCACTACATCCGCGCCTTCCAGCGCCGGAGTAGCGTCTTCACCGGAAAATCCTTTAATTTTTACATCTGTGGGGATATGACTTAGATCTACCGCCACGCCCGGCGTAACCGGAGCGATGTCGTACAACGAGAGCTCTGAACCTGAAGGCAGTTGGGTCTTAAGTAGTAGGGCAAGCGCCTGGCCGATACCACCGGCAGCGCCAAGGACTGCAACTTTCATCCTAAACTCCTTATTATGGTTAATTTAGTCTTTCGTTATTCCGTCGCCTGGACCTTAATTCACAAGATGAACAATTACAATGATTATGGCTGAAGAATGCATTATTGTGCGTAGCAATAGAACAGCGGCGCACTTTATGCTTCCTGACTGACCATCCAGCAAAGCGAAGTACCGGATCGACTATTGGTTACAATACACCCAGCCAGTTGCGCAAAACAACACCAACTCAATAACATTTCATTTACTTTTACATGGCTTTAAGCGTTGTGATGAGAACATGTTCCTTATACGGTTTTTTTGCTAAAATATGCCCCCTTCATAACATTATTGACCTATCCTTTCGCGGATTATTTGCATAAAAATTCATGGTTATGCATAATGATGTTGATTTTACCACCATAATCTGGGTGACTTATGCGAAGTTCGGCAAAACAAGAAGAACTGGTTAAAGCGTTTAAAGCGCTGCTTAAAGAAGAGAAATTCAGCTCGCAGGGAGAGATCGTCCAGGCGCTGCAGGAAGAGGGCTTCGAGAATATCAACCAATCGAAGGTTTCCCGCATGCTCACCAAATTTGGCGCGGTGCGTACCCGTAACGCCAAAATGGAAATGGTCTATTGCTTGCCTGCCGAGCTTGGGGTACCGACCACCTCCAGCCCGCTGAAGAATTTGGTGCTGGATATCGACTATAACGATGCCGTAGTGGTGATTCATACCAGCCCCGGCGCCGCACAGCTGATCGCCCGTCTTCTCGACTCGCTGGGCAAAGCGGAAGGCATTCTTGGCAGTATCGCCGGGGATGACACCATCTTTACCACGCCTGCGCGCGGTTTTACGGTGAAAGATCTGCACGACGCCATTCTGGTCCTGTTTGAGCAGGAACTCTGAGTAATTCCCCTCTGGCTACCGTCAGAGGGCGACTCCCCTTTCTTTTGCCTCTCCCCCCCTTCTGGCACAACAACTATTTAACACTTAGTGTCATTTACGCCGTCTATACGTTCTTTTACTAACGCGAAAATCGTAAAACGCACAAAAGATCAAATTCATATACCTTTATGAATTTATTAGAAATAAATCTTATCGCTGTCGCTAACGTGTCATTTTTTATTTTTTTTCGTTTTAAAAAGCGCAATCTATGTAACTATTAACTCACAAAACAATTAGCATGGTATTAATATTTTTGGTGATTAGTGTATACTTGGTTTTGTGATGAGGGTCACGAAACAAAGACCCCCAACAAAAAGATTCGACGAGGTGAACATCATGAAAATCAAAACCACTGTAGCTGCTATCAGCATCCTGTCCGTCGTGTCGTTTGGCGCTTTCGCCGCTGATATTATCAACAGCGAGCAGGCCCAGGGCCGCGAGGCCATCGGCACGGTTTCCGTCGGCGCGGTAGCATCTTCCCCGATGGATATGCATGAAATGCTGAACAAAAAAGCGCAGGAAGAAGGGGCTTCTTCTTACCGCATTATTGAAGCCCGCACTGGCGACCACTGGCATGCCACTGCTGAGCTGTATAAATAAGTTTTAGACGTCAACGATTAACCTGACAAAAATTCTCTCCCGCGGCCCGGCGACATACACCGCCCCGCCGCGGCAAAACAAAGACTGGAGTAAAGATTATGAAACGCGCAATGATCATCGCATCCCTTGGCCTGGCTTCCCTTCTCTCTTTCGGTGCCAGCGCGGCTGTCCAGCAAGTGAACGCAGAACAAGCCCAAAATCTGCAATCCATGGGCACCATCTCCGTATCCCAGGTAGGTAGTGCGCCAATGGACATGCGTCAGGAACTGGCGGCTAAAGCCGAGAAAGAAGGCGCCAGCAGCTACCGTATTATTGAAGCACGTACCGGCGATAGCTGGCACGCCACCGCTGAGCTGTACAAATAAACCCTCGTCGTCTTATTTCGACGACTTGCCCCCGCCTGCCGGGGGCTTTTTTATGCTTGTCGGGCATTAAAACGCAACTCCCCCTCCAGCTCTTCCTCTGCTTCATCAAACAATAAAATCAATGCGCCAAAGCGCCGGCGCTGCTTGTCATTTAAATGGATGAACTCAATATCCAGCGGCAGCGGTAGCAGGCCACCGGTCACTGCGTCCCATAGCGAATCCAGGTTGTTGACCTTATCCTGAGCCAGCTCGAAGGTTCGGGAAAACTCCCGGTAGAAATCCTGTTGTTCGGCGATTTCGTCAAAATCAAACGTATAGGTGGTCATGAACATCTCCCGTTGTATTGTGGT
>NZ_GL882724.1:28834-33102 GCF_000195655.1 Klebsiella sp. MS 92-3 | reverse complement strand
AAAAAAAAAAAAAAAAAAAAACCCCGCCGCCGGGGCGTCGGTTTATGGGTTAGCTGCTGGTCAGCACATGCTGGTACTTATGCAACATCTCAACCAGTCGCCGTACCGGCTCGGTGACCTGCGGCGAGGCCTCCCAGACCCGCAGCTTCTCCTGATAGACATCAAGCTCCGCCAGCAGCTGGGTAAAATAGCGCCGACGCTTATCATCGCTGCCGGCGGAGATCACATGGTCCGCGGTACGTCGCAGCTGACGATGGAAGGCGGAGAGATCGTCATTCACCGGCACGGGCGCATCGCGCAAGCGCTGATGGGCGATGATTAACGTCAAGGCCAGACGGAAACGGGCGACGTCACCTGGGAATTTATTGAGTAATAAAAACAGCTGCTGATAGAGCGCGGGCAGATGATTCTCTTTGCGACGCGCCGAGTTGGTGGTCAGCGAAGAGACCGCCGCGGAGACAAACTGGTTCAGCAGCACCCGACCGGTTCTGGCCCGGGAGTTATCCCTGACAATAAGAATAACCATCAGAGCGAGGAAACAGCCGACGATCTGCCCCAGCGCGCTATCGAGGAACTGGCTGAACTGGAACTGCATCGGATTATCCAGCACCAGAATGTTGATGGTGCTCGCCAGCGCCCCCAACGATCCGAGACGCCTTTTCTGCACTTCGATCCCGATAAAGAACGCCATCGCCGCCAGGCTGATGCAAAGCAACAGCATGCTCTGCTGCGTCGCCGGCATGATCACCAGGAAGTACAAGGTGCCCAACGGTAACGCCGCCAGGGTGCCATAGAGGAAGTCTATCGCCACCATTCGGGGATTCGGCAGGCGCATCGCCAGCGCGGTAACCACGGCGATCATTACCATCGCGCCGCTGCCTGAGGTCCAGCCCGTCCACAGCCAGAATAGCGTTCCGAGAATACAAGAGACGGAGGTGCGCCAGAAGTTCACCATCGCGTGATGACGTTCGGCGGACTCCACTTTAACCACCGTTTCGCCGCGCAACACGCCATCCTCGATACGGCTGATTTTAGTATTCCCCACCACGCCGCGCTTAAGCAGCAGGTAACGCGTGGCGGCGCCCACCCAGCTATAAATCGTGACCGGGGTATTATGCTCGCCTTTCCAGGTCAGGAAGCGGCGCATGCGCTTCAGCTGCTGGTGAACATCCTGCACCGTCTCAACCGGCTCGGCGAACAGCTCGCGATAGTCGTCCGTGACCATTTCCGGGCGTGAGTTCTGAATCAGATAGGTTTCGCAAGCCTGGGTGATAAGGGTTAGCGAAAGGGTGTTGATCGCCTTCAGGCGCTGATTCGCCTTTGCCCAGCGTGAGGATTCCATAATCAGGTTACTACGCATACCTTCCAGCGCCGTAGTGCGGCGTACCAGCGCTCCCCAGGCTTGATCCACTTCCTCTTTTTCACCGTGCGCGACGCATAACTGCATCAGCTTATACTGGGCAATTAGCAGATTATCGAGCTCGAGGTCGATCTCTTTTTTAATCGAACGCGGCGAAAACAGGAGATCGGCGACGATGGCGCTGACAATACCGATGACAATTTCGCTGCAGCGTTCGACAGCAAACTGCGGCGCCAGCATCGGATTGGTATGGATGGTAATAATGATAATCAGCGCGGTGTACCCGGCCAGCCCCCAGGCATAGGAGTTTTCGACCTTGACCAGCGACGAAACCCAGGTACAAAAACCGGCCCACAGACAGCAGACCAGCATCATCAACAGAGGCGCGCGGATCATCAGGATGATGATAACCAGCGCCGCAATACAGCCAATAAAGGTCCCGGCAATACGCAACATACCGCGATAGCGGATCGCGCCGGAGTACGGTTCGCCGCCAGCAGCAAAGGCCGGCCCGGCGGCGACGATCGCTGCCGTCAGTACCGCCCAGCGCGGCGTTTCGAGCTGAAAATGGAACCCGACAAACAGCGCCAGCACCACCGCGCATGCAAGCTTAATGGCAAAGCGGAGATGCCGGGGAGCAATGGTATATGTCCCCATAGCGATTAACCAAATTCGCGCAGGCGCATAGCCAGTTTCTGGAAGAAGTTGGCCTGGCTGGTATCACGATCTTCTTGACCGGTGATCACTACCGTCGCCGTGGTGCCCGATGGCCACAGATTCCCCTGCTGGTGATCGAGGCGAATACGCACCGGCACACGCTGCGCCAGACGCACCCACTCAAGGTTGGAGTCGACCGAGGCCATCCCTTTCGAGTCGCTGCTGCTGCTGGCGTTGGTCACCCCCGCAGCGATACTGTCCACCGTCCCTTTAATGGTTTTGCTGCTGCCCAGCGGGGTAATCTCCGCACGATAGCCTGGACGGACGCCCTCCAGTTTGGTCTCTTCCAGATAGGCCATGACGTAAAACGTATTCTCTTTCACCAGCGCCACCGCCGTGGAGCCACGGGTGATAAATTCCCCAGTGTAGACGTTAAGGTTAGTCACCCAGCCATCCGCAGGGGCGCGAATGACCGTCCGCTCCAGATCTAGCCTGGCCAGGTCGCGACTAGCCACCGCTTTCGCCAGCTGATGTTCAACGGTTTGCAGTACGTTGTTCGCCTGATCAATCTCTTCCCGCGACATCGCCTGTACGCCAAGCTTATTACGCCGACCGGCTTCGACGCGTTTTTCCTGAGCTAACGTCTGATAATAGGCGACATCAGCTTCCGCCTGCGCCAGCGCTTTTTGGTAACGAGGTTGGTCAATAACGAACAATACCTGGTCTTTCTTAACCAGTTGGTTATCCTTGACGTTTACCTGAGAAATCAGCCCGGAGACGTCGGGGGCAATCGCCACAATGTCGGCGCTAAAGCGCGCATCACGCGTCCACGGCGAGGCGGTGTAATAAACCCAGGCGCGGAAAATCGCCACGAAGGCCAGAATGACCAGTATCACGGTAATGGCAGTACGGAGGATATTTCTTGTTAGTGTTTTCACATCAACCTCAAACGAACAAGCGCGATATCAAATAAAAAAGGCAGCAATAGAGCGCCGTATTAAACAGTGCTGGGTGCCAGACAAAATCGTAAATGCCGGTCGGAACCAGCAGTCGGTGCACCAGCCAAAAGATAGCCAGCGACAAAAGCAACTCGAAGAAGATCGGCGGAAACGATAAGCCGAAAATCACGATGACAGGAAACAGACTCATGATGACCTTGAATAAGAAGCGTACAGGTAGTGAGCAGATGCGTTTATTATGTAGCTAACAATATATTAACGTAACGATTGCCGCATTATCTACAATGTGTGATCTAAATCACTTTTAAGCCAGAGTGAATAATGGAACGATTAAAACGCATGTCCGTTTTCGCCAAAGTGGTCGAATTAGGTTCATTCACCGCAGCGGCCCGCCAGCTTCAGATGAGCGTTTCCTCGATCAGTCAGACCGTCGCCAAACTGGAAGATGAACTGCAGGTAAAGCTACTCAACCGCAGCACCCGCAGCCTTGGCTTAACTGAAGCAGGTAAAATCTATTACCAGGGCTGCCGTAGGATGCTGTTTGAAGCGCAGGATGTCCATGAGCAATTATACGCATTTAACAATACCCCCATCGGGACGCTGCGCATCGGCTGCTCTTCAACTATGGCACAGAATGTTCTGGCGCGCATAACGGCGAAAATGCTCAAAGAATACCCCGGGCTCTCTGTTAATCTGGTCACAGGCATACCTGCGCCAGACCTGATCGCCGACGGCCTTGACGTGGTGATCCGCGTGGGCGCCCTGCAGGATTCCAGCCTTTTTTCCCGCCGCCTGGGCTCAATGCCGATGGTATTATGCGCCGCTAAAAGCTATCTGGCGCAGGCTGGCAATCCAGAGAAACCGGCCGACCTTGCCGGACATGCCTGGCTGGAATATAGCGTGCGGCCGGACAATGAGTTTGTCATTATCGCGCCGGAAGGGATCTCGACCCGCCTGACCCCGCAGGGGCGCTTCGTGACCAACGACCCTATGACGCTGGTGCGCTGGCTGACCGCCGGGGTGGGTATCGCCTATGTACCCTTAATGTGGGCGATCGAAGAGATCAACCGCGGTGAGCTTGAGATCCTGCTGCCCAGCTATCAGTCCGATCCGCGACCGGTCTACGCCCTGTATACGGAAAAGGATAAACTGCCGCTGAAAGTGCAGGTCTGTATCAACTATCTGACGGAGTATTTTGTCGACGTGGCGAAGATCTATCAGGGCATGCACGGGCGCGGGATCGCCCGGTGAAGCGGGGGGCGGCGGCGGGGGGGGGGCGCGGGGGGGGGGGG
>NZ_GL882724.1:27968-28777 GCF_000195655.1 Klebsiella sp. MS 92-3 | reverse complement strand
GGGGGGGGGGGGGCCCGCGGGGGGGGGGGGCCCCGGGCGGCGCGGGGACCCAGGTCAGGATCAGGCGGTGCCGCCGACGGTAAGGTTATCGACCTTCAGGGTCGGCTGGCCGACGCCCACCGGCACGCTCTGGCCCTCTTTGCCACAGACGCCGACGCCGTTATCCAGGCGCAGGTCGTTGCCCACCATCGAAATCTGCTGCATGGTCTCAATGCCGGAGCCAATCAGCGTGGCCCCTTTCACCGCCTTCGTGACCTTCCCTTTTTCGATCAGATAGGCCTCGGAAGTGGAGAAGACGAATTTACCGGAGGTGATATCCACCTGCCCGCCGCCGAAGTTAGGCGCAAAGATACCGTAGTCGACCGATTCGATAATCTCCTGTGGCGTTGACTGGCCCGCCAGCATATAGGTGTTGGTCATACGCGGCATCGGCAGATGGGCATACGACTCACGTCGGCCATTGCCGGTCGGTGCGACGCCCATCAGGCGCGCGTTGAGTTTATCCTGCATATAGCCTTTCAGAATGCCGTTTTCGATTAGCACGTTGTATTGCCCCGGCGTCCCTTCGTCATCAATGGCCACCGAGCCACGGCGATCGGCGATGGTGCCGTCATCCACTACGGTGCACAGCTCAGAGGCGACTAATTCCCCCATATGGCCGCTAAAGACCGAGGTGCCACGCCGGTTGAAATCGCCTTCCAGCCCATGGCCGACCGCTTCATGCAGCAGGACGCCAGGCCAGCCGGCGCCGAGCACCACCGGCAGCATCCCCGCAGGGGCGGCGACCGCCGAGAGGGTGACCAGCGCCA
>NZ_GL882724.1:21321-27899 GCF_000195655.1 Klebsiella sp. MS 92-3 | reverse complement strand
CCCCCCCCCCCCCCCCCCGGGGGGGGGCGGCCGCCCGCCGAGAGGTTGACCAGCGCCATGCGCACCGCTTCTTTCGCCCAGGCATCGGCCCGCACGTCGCCCTCCTGGGAGGCGAGGAAATAGTCATAACCAAAACGCCCGCCACCGCCGCTGCTGCCGCGCTCACGCTTGCCATCCTCTTCCACCAGCACGCTGACGGAAAGACGAACCAGCGGACGAACGTCGGCGGCCAGAGTGCCATCGGTGGCGGCGACCAGGATCAGCTCATACACCCCGCTCAGGCTGGCTGAAACCTCCTGCACCCGCTGGTCCGCCGCCCGGGCGACTTTGTCTACCCGGCGCAGAATATCCAGCTTCTCTTCCCGGGTCATACTCTGCAGCGGGTCGATGCTGGTGTACAGGGCACGATGCTCTACGGCGCCGAGGGTCTGCACTTTGCCATTGCCGGTGTCGCGCACAATGGTCCGCGCCGCCTGGGCGCTCTGCTCCAGCGCCAGTTTGCTGATCTGATCGGCGTAGGCAAAGCCCGTTTTTTCGCCGCTGACGGCGCGCACGCCTACGCCCTGATCGATATTGTACGACCCATCTTTAATGATGCTGTCTTCCAGAACCCAGGATTCGTGATAGCTCGACTGAAAATAGAGATCGCCGTAATCGAGGCGGCGCTCGGTCAGTTGACCAAGAATGGCAAACAGGTCCTGATGATTCAGGCCATTTGCCGACAGTAATTGTTCACTTACCAGGTTCAGACTCATCGTTATGCTACTCGTTTGTTGCCGCCTGACAGGCGGAAATACAGAAGGCTATCTATTGAGATTGCGGCAATTCCCGGCAATCGTCAAATCATTGCTTTTTATTGCTGCGCGCCTGGCGCAGCACTTCATTGATCTGCGGCTGGTCAATCGGGCCGGTGATGCGGTAGCGCAGAATCGAAACTTTATTCCACAGCGGACCCAGCACTTTGCTGGCGGCAAATACCGCCGCGCCGACGATGGGGTTGACGGCAAAGGCCGCCGCCACGCCGACGGTCGCGGAGATCTCCGGCGCCACCACCGCCTGCAGATCCAGCTGGCGACGCACCAGATCGACCGCCCCTTTCATAGCAATATCCGCTTCAAGGCCATCCACCAGCGTATCATCGGTATGCAGTACGCCATCCTTAATCCATGCCGTACTGTTAATCGAATCAAAGTAAAAGCCTTCGCTGAAGGTATCGCTGAAATCGAAACGCAGTTTACGCAGCAGGGCATCCACACTCAGCAGACGCAGCAGCTGGCCAGCGTGCCCGGTACTCAGGTCGGTAAACTGCCCCTTGCCCAGGTGGCTTTTAATGATGCCATTGAGCGACGCGACATCGGGTGACCAGGGCGGCGCGCGCCAGTGCAGATCGTAGTCGATATCAAACGGCGAATCCTTCACCGGCGTGGAGACGCCAAAGAAATCCGCAAATGCATCCGTCTTATTGCCGTGCAGTCTGCCTTTCAGCGAGGTTCGAACCCCTGAAGGGGCGTTCACCCACACGCCGTTGGTCGTCAGCCGGCCAAACCCGGTATCCACCAGGCCGTTGGAGAGCGTTAAGGTATCCCCTTTGATCGCCACATCCCCATCGATGCGGCCATATTTTTGTCCCCACAGCCAGCATTCCGCGCAGCGTAGCTGCAGATCGGGCCAGCCATGGAAATCCAGCCGGGTCGCCGTCTGGGGGGCCACATTCTCTGTTGCGTTCTGGCCGCTGGCGCTGGCCGGATTGAAATAGAGATAACGCACATTTGCCAGCCACGGAGCATTGTCGCGCATCGTCAATGTGGCATTGATCTCACGCCCCTGCGCCTCAACCTGCGAGCCGCCGGCGACCGGCTGGGACATCAGACTGACGTTGTTCCACTGTTGCCCCGCGAGGGCCAGCGACGGCGTACGCAGCACAATGCGCGGTGGAAAGAGCACGCTGCTGCTCACTTCATTTGCCGCGCCGTTCTCGAAGAGCGCCAGCCACTGCGCGCCATCCATCGGCGGCAGGTTGAGCTCGATACCGGGCTGATCGGGCAGCGGAGAGTGCCCTTTGCTGTCAGTGGTAAGGATCGCTCTATCCAGCGTCAGCTTATGATTGAGCAACCAGCGGCTGTTAATATGATTCTTCGCCCCGATGGAGCCGGTCAGGTCGAAGCTGCTCAGGCCGCCGGCGACGTTAATTTTGACCGGAAGGGGTTCGCCGGCGGGCTTACTGACTGGCGAAGGTAAGCGACTGCTCACATTCTTCAGATCGCCGTTGATATCGACCTTATAGCTGGCATTGCCATGGTACGGCAGTTCGATAGCGACCTTGCCATCCCACGGGACGCTACCGCTCAACGCCTCACTCACGGCTTTCGGCAGCAGCCCGGTGCGCGACGGCTGCCAGTTGGCATTCATCCCGACATCCACCAGAAACGCTTTTTCACCTTCGCGGGTGGAAAAATTGAGGTTCAGCGGCTGATTAAACCAGGTCGCACTCAACGTTTGACTATTGAGATCGCCATTCACAAAGCTGAAATTACCGCTCAGGTTCTGCAGCGTAGTATCTAACGGTTTGATAAACAGGCTATTATTCTGCAGGCGCACATCGCCTTTCGCGGTGGTCATCTCGCCGTCGAGGGGGATATTCAGATGTAAGCGAGCGCTCACATCCCCATCCAGCTGCAGGGAATCCAGCGCCGCCCCGAGCGACTCTTTCAGCGGCGTAGTATTAAAGTAAGGTCCAACCTCTTTGCCCGGGCCTTTGATATCGGCATCAATCAGCAGTTTTTCCTGCGCATAGTCCGGGATCGCGGCATCGAGATTGCTGGCGGTCACGTTGCCAAGCATCGCTTTATCCGCCCGCATCCACAGGCCGTTGTTGATAAAATTGAGGTCGATGTTCAGCCCGGTTAACGCCGGCCAGTCCGGTTGGAAGGCAAAAGTGGCGTTCTTCAGCGGAACATAAACCTGGAACTGGCCTTCATTATGCGGATAAGGGAATAGATGCGGATTGCCGCCATACACCAGCGTCGCATCGCTGGCTTGCCCTGCTTTAATCGCGCCGCTGAGATAGTCCACCAGCGCTTTGCCCATCAGATTTTCCGGGAAATAACGCCATGCCTGGCCACCGTCATTGGTGCTGATGCCCGCCAGAATACCCAGCCAGGGATCGTCCCCCTGCGGTTGCAGATAGCGGAAGCCGCCGCGGGCGCGTACGCCTGTCGCCTGCACGTCTATATCGCGGCCATCAAGCATAAACCCTTTGTCGTTTTTCACCCAACTGAGCGTGGCTTCGCCAGCGGCTATCTCCAGCGGCGCGCGGAAGACGCCGGCATACGGCATCAGCGCCTTCGCCATATGGGCGCGTAATTCCCCGTGCTCAACGCTGCCATTCAGACTGCCGGAGAAGTGCTCTGCCCCAGGCAGGAGTTTCCACTGCTTCCACGCCAGATCGCTCCACTGCGCCTGAAAACGCGTTTTCTCCGTCGCCTGCAGGGGGATATCGAGAGCCAGCAAATTGATTTTGCCGCCAGGCTGCGTGGTACGCCAGAGTTCGCCCAGAGAAGGCGCCAGCTTATCAGCAAACGGCTGTAACCCGCTCAGGCCGCTGAGGGCCAAATTGCTGGCGCGAATACGTAACTCATCGCTACGCTGACGATCGTCGCCACCAACGTCCTGCGCCGGGATCCACGCCATCGCCAGGGCTCCACTTGGCCAGGGTTTATCATCGATAGCGATCCGCGTATCGGGAATATAAAAGGCCCAGCTTTGCTTATCATGGGAGAGATGCGCCGTCAGGTTATCCACCGACAAATGATGGACTTCGTTATCGCCCTGCCAGCTGGCGCCCCCTTTTTTCAGCCATACGTCGCCGCTGGCCACATCACCTTTTTCAATGGTCATCCAGCCTTCGAGGCTGAAGCGGGCGCTTTTCAGGGCGATATTGTCCTGCATCCAGCGTCCCAGCCACGGTTTGACGTCGATATCATCCGCCTGCAGCCAGACCCGGCCTTTATTCAGCAGGCCATCCTCATCGCGAAGATCCATCCGCACCTGCATGACGCCATGCTGGCCGGTGAGGCTGGAGAGGCTGAGCTGCCCCTCGGCGCGATGACGGTTCCTGCCGTTAAGCCATGTCAGCTGCGGAACCGCCAGCTCCGCCCGCTGACCGGAAAGGGTCAGGAAGCTCAGATGGCTGTCGCGCAGAGTAAAGTGATCGAACTGACGTAAAAAGAGATCGCTGATGCGGTCGGTTTTCAGGCTTTCGCCACCGTCATTGGTCTGAATAGGGGTATTGGTATGGACCTGCAGCTGCCAGAAGGTGAGGTCGCGGAACTGCCAGCGCATATGCAGCAGGCTCTGCCAGACATCCAGCGCCAGGGTTACGCGCTTGACCGCCATTGTGCCGCCATCTTTCAGCCCGACATGGATATCGCGGGCATCTAACGTCGGACCAAAAGTCTGCCAGCTGGCGGTGATCTGCGAGGCGTCCACCGGCGTACCGGTGAGGGTGGAGATCTTCTCCAGCAGCTGCGGACGCCAGGCGTCGAGCTGTGGCAACACGAGACGCAAGCCACTCACCAGCAGCGCGACGATAACAATCAATGTTGCCACGGTGAGCAATAAAATCCCGGGCAGTCGCCTCACGCCTCTCTCCTTGTCAGCCGCACAATGACGCGGTGTCTTACATCATAACAACATCGAACTGCTCTTGATTATAGAGCGGCTCAATTTGTACCTTCACCTGTTTGCCGACAAAGATTTCCACTTCCGCCAGCGCATGCGACTCTTCCCCTTTCAGGGTTTCCGCCACCGCAGGGGAAGCATAGACCAGGAAGCGATCGGAATCATAAGCATGATGTACGCGGACGATCTCACGCATAATCTCATAGCACACCGTTTCCACCGACTTTACCGTTCCACGTCCGTGGCAGGTTGGGCACTCGTTGCAAAGCACATGCTCCACGCTTTCACGGGTGCGTTTACGGGTCATCTCCACCAGGCCCAGCTGGGAGAAGCCGTTAATGCTGGTCTTCACCCGATCTTTACTCAGCGCCTGCTCTAAAGAGTGCAACACCCGTCGACGGTGATCTTCATTGTTCATGTCTATGAAATCAATGATGATAATGCCGCCGAGATTACGCAAACGTAGCTGGCGGGCTATCGCCTGGGTGGCTTCGATGTTGGTATTGAAGATCGTATCGTCAAGATTGCGGTGCCCGACAAAGGCCCCGGTGTTGATATCGATGGTGGTCATCGCCTCGGTCTGGTCGATGATCAGATAGCCCCCCGATTTGAGCTCGACTTTACGCTCCAGCGCGCGCTGAATTTCGTTCTCAACGTCAAAGAGATCGAATATCGGCTGACGGCCGCTGTAGTGTTCCAGCTTGCTGGTCATTTCCGGGATATATTCGGCGGTGAATTCGAGCAACGCCTCATAGGTCAGGCGCGAGTCGACGCGAATGCGATCCAGTTGCGCATCGGCAAAATCACGCAGCACGCGCTGGGCCAGAGCCAGCTCGCCATACAGCTGATAGCGGGTCTGGTTGCGCTTTTTGCGCTCCATCACCTTGGTCCATACGCGCTTAAGATAAGCGGCATCGGCGGCCATCTCCTGCTCGTGAACACCTTCCGCAGCGGTGCGAATGATAAAGCCGCCCTGCTCATCGCAATATTCTGCGACGACCTTTTTTAGGCGCTCGCGCTCGGCTTCGCTTTCAATCCGCTGAGAGACCCCCACGTGGGAGGCGCCTGGCATAAAGACCAGATAGCGGGAAGGCAGGGTAATATCGGTGGTCAGACGCGCGCCTTTGGTACCCAGCGGATCTTTAACCACCTGGACCATCAGGTCCTGGCCCTGGCGCACCAGCTCCGAAATATCGCGCACGGTAAACTGCTTTTGCTCCTCACCGGCGACGCACTCGGTATGCGGCATGATATCGGAGGCGTGAAGGAACGCCGCCTTATCCAGACCAATATCTACAAAAGCCGCCTGCATTCCCGGCAGCACTCGGCTAACACGACCTTTGTAGATATTGCCTACTATTCCGCGTCGCGCTTCACGCTCAATATGGATTTCCTGCAGAATACCGCCATCAATATACGCAACGCGCGTTTCGGATGGCGTTACGTTAACTAATAATTCAGCCGTCATCTTTATCCCTTTCCTTTACGCAGTGAGTTAAAGTTACTGAGCAACTCATACGTTTCCACCAGCGGTAAGCCGACTACGGCGTGATAGCTGCCATTAATCTTCCTGACGAAGCAACCACCCAACCCTTGAATACCGTATGCACCTGCTTTATCTAAAGGCTCGCCGCTGGCCACATAATCGGCGATATCCTGCTCGCTGAGCCGCCGGAAGGTCACTTCCGTGACCACCAGACAGTCCAGCGTTTGCTGCTTATCCGCCAGCGCCACCGCGGTCATAACCTGATGGGTGTGGCCGGAAAGCAAACGCAGCATCGCTGCAGCGTGTTCGGCGTCGCGCGGTTTTTCCAGCACTTCGCCGTTCAAAATGACAATCGTATCCGCTCCCAGCACCGGCAAATCGCGGGGGGGCCCCCGCCCCCCCCCCCCCCCCC
>NZ_GL882724.1:15714-21274 GCF_000195655.1 Klebsiella sp. MS 92-3 | reverse complement strand
AAAACACCACCCCCCCCCCCCCCCCCCCCCGACAAGCCGGGGGCCCCCCCCCCCCCCCCGGCCTGCGCTTTTTCGCGCGCCAGGCGGACGACATAGTGCTGGGCGCTCTCCTGCGGCTGGCGCTGCTCCTCGATACCAGGAACCAGACGCTCGAAAGCGAGACCAAGCTGAGTCAGCAGTTCCTGCCGACGCGGGGAACCAGAAGCGAGATACAGAGTTGTCATATCAACCTTATTGCACTGCAAATTGCTGACGCACTTTACGCATCAGCAGGAAGAGCCATGGCCAGAGGATGCCGTTTACTACACTACTCCAGAATACTTCCGGACGGAAAGAGACGTTGATCACTAAAAACTCTGCCCAGAAAACAATGATATCCACGGCCAGGGATAACAGCATTACCACCAGCGCCTGTTGCCACAGCGCCAGGTTACGGAACAGCTGATACTTCAGCGCGACCAGATAGGCGACGATGCTTAAAGACAGCGCGCGAACGCCGAGCGTTGAACCGCTGATGAGATCAAGAATAGCCCCCATCACGAACCCCGTCCCCACGTTTACCCGGTGCGGCAACGCGAGGATCCAGTACAGCAGGATCAATAATACCCAGTTGGGCCGGAAAACGCTGATGTCCGCCGGCCAGGGCATAATTTGCAGCAATAGCGCGATAAGAAACGAGAGCCAGATAACCCAGCGTCCCTGGCTACGGTAACTTGCCACTATTGCCCCCCTGCAGGCTGCGACGGCTGAGGCGGCGTCAACCCGGTGGCGGGCGCCGGCATCTGCGGCCCCATCGCATCCGGCGCAGGCAGTACCTGCGGCATCATCTGCATCAGACGTTCGTTAGCCACCCGATGAACCTCTTCCGGGGTCATCGGGTTAGCGCCATTACGATCGGCGCCCCACAGCAGCAACAGATAGCGCAAGCGCTGCAGCCCGGCCGTCGGACGCGCCTGAATCACGGTATAGGCGCGCTGGGTGTCCAGTTTCACCGAGGAGACTACCCCAACCGGATACCCTTCAGGGAAACGACCGCCGAGACCGGAGGTCACCAGCACGTCGCCGACGCGAATATCGGTATTCGCCGGCAGATGCTCAAGCTGGAGATCGTCCGTGCAGCCGTTACCGGCGGCAATGACGCGAATGTCGTTACGCAGAACCTGGATCGGCAGCGCATGAGTGGCATCGCAGATCAGCAGCACCCGGCTGGTCATTTTCGCCACGGCCACGACCTGCCCCACGACGCCTTTATCGCTGATAACCGGCTGGCCTTCATAGACGCCGTTCACGCTGCCTTTGTCAATAACCACCTGATCGCTGTAAGGGTCGTTGACCGTTGAGATGACCTGCGTCACCATTTTTTGCTCGTCCTGGCGCAGCGGCGAGCCAAGCAGTTCACGCAGGCGCGCGTTCTCCTGCTTGTACTGGCCCAGCATCAGCAGATCGCTGTTTTTCAGCAACAGCTCCTGGCGCAGCGCGCGGTTTTCCAGTTCGAGCTGGTCGCGGGTAGCTAGCGTCTGCGATACGCTGTCGAGCAGTTCCCGGGGACCATTAGAGACAAAGTAGAAAGGGCTGACGGCTGTATCCATGTACGTTCTGATTTGACTGAACGTACCCAGGCGGCTGTCGGCGATAATCACGCCAAGCGCCACCAGCACCGCCAGAATAAGGCGAATCTGTAGCGAGGGGCCACGGCTAAAAATTGGCTTCATAGGCTATGCGTATTCTCGTGTCAGTAAAGACCAGGGGCAGCTCGTATGCCGCCCCGGACCTTCAGGCTGACTACTCTTCGCTAAACAGGTCGCCGCCGTGCATGTCGATCATCTCCAGCGCCTTGCCGCCGCCACGCGCTACGCAGGTCAGCGGATCTTCAGCAACCACGACTGGAATACCGGTTTCTTCCATTAACAGACGGTCCAGGTTGCGCAGCAGCGCACCACCGCCGGTGAGAACCATCCCGCGTTCAGAGATATCAGACGCCAGTTCCGGCGGGCACTGCTCAAGGGCAACCATGACCGCACTCACGATGCCGGTCAGAGGCTCCTGCAGCGCTTCAAGAATTTCGTTTGAGTTCAGGGTGAAGCCGCGTGGCACGCCTTCCGCCAGGTTACGACCGCGCACTTCAATTTCGCGCACTTCATCGCCCGGGTAAGCCGAACCGATTTCATGCTTGATACGTTCAGCGGTCGCTTCACCGATCAGGGAGCCGTAGTTACGACGCACGTAATTGATAACGGCTTCGTCGAAGCGGTCACCGCCGATACGTACAGAAGAGGAATAGACCACGCCGTTCAGGGAGATAACCGCCACCTCAGTGGTACCGCCACCGATATCCACCACCATGGAGCCGGTCGCTTCAGAAACCGGTAAGCCTGCGCCAATCGCTGCCGCCATCGGCTCTTCGATCAGGAAGACTTCACGGGCGCCTGCGCCCTGCGCGGATTCACGAATAGCGCGACGTTCGACCTGGGTTGCGCCAACCGGTACACACACCAGCACGCGCGGGCTCGGGCGCATAAAGCTGTTGCTGTGCACTTGTTTGATAAAGTGCTGCAGCATCTTTTCCGTCACGAAGAAGTCAGCGATAACGCCGTCCTTCATCGGGCGAATCGCCGCGATATTACCCGGGGTACGGCCGAGCATCTGCTTCGCTTCATGACCCACGGCGGCGACGCTTTTCGGCGATCCGGCACGATCCTGACGAATGGCCACCACGGAAGGCTCATTCAATACGATGCCTTGTCCTTTTACGTAAATAAGGGTATTCGCGGTACCCAGGTCAATGGACAGGTCATTGGAAAACATGCCACGAAATTTTTTTAACATACTAAGGGATAATCCTGAAAGCTGGGGCGGAAAACAAAATCCGCTTACTTTACCAACCACACGCAGCAGCGACAAGGCGCAAAAATCACCTGCTGCGGTGAAAATTAGTGCAGTTCATTTCCTTTGTTACAAATTTTCCCGACTCCGTTCATTGCTGAAATCTTCAGCAGCGCTCCACGCCTGAATTTGTAACCTGTCAAAGGAGGGTCACTGGCATTTACATTGCGATGATCCGGCAGGTAGACAAGCACACCCCCTTCACGATGGCGCGCGTTATTCTACGTGAAATCACGCTAAACGGCAGATCAAACCGAGTATCTTTGCGAATATTTTTTCACATTTGTGTCAAGTGGCTGTGAGGCGGCAAAAAATTCCCCCTGCCCGCCCGTGACACCGCATTGGGACAGTACCAACCACTCGCTGCGGCTGCGTACGCCCGTCGCAAAAACTTGCATAGGCATGCCTTTACAGGCTTCCACCAGGCTTTGCACCAGCAGTTGGTTCTCGCTGCGCTTTTCGATGTTGCGCGCCAGACCCGGATGCAGTTTGATCAGCTCCGCATCCAGCTGCTTGATCCAGCTGGTTCCAACCAGGGTTAACCCCGCCTGAACCACTGCCACCCGAACGCCCAGAGCGTTAACCAATCGCATAACCGGCTGCAGACGGCCGATATATTGACAAACATCTGCCTCTGCAAGTTCAAAAATAATCCGCTGACGCTGCGATTTTTCACACTGCATCAAGGCATCGCGCAGCCAGCGCTGGAAACGCGGACGGATCAGCGACTCCACCGACAGTTGGAGCGCCAGATTCTCCTCGGGCCAGAAGCCTAAAAACGGCAGCAGGCGCGTTACCTGCAGGCGGTCATACTCCTCCGCCAGGCCAAACTGCAGCACCATCGGCATGTATTCCGCTGCAATCACCTCTTCTTTACCGTCGTACATCCGCGACATCAGTTCACGATGATGTACCCGCCCGTCGCGGGTGACAGCTGGTTTTTGGTACAACCGCGGCCCGCCGCGGCTCAGCATCTGTTCGATCAGCGTTCGCCAGCGAACGTTGCCGCGACCTTTCTCCGGAAGGGTGTCATCATAGACCGACCAGCTGTTGCTGCCCTGCAGCACCGCGTTGCGCGTCGCCGCTTCCGCATGTTCCATCACCTGCGCCGCCGATTGCCCGCTGCGGAACGAACAGATGCCGATATGCATCATATCGTCGCGATCGAGGATACGCGTTGGAGGCAGCGCATCCATCGCCTTCAGCAACAGGCCGGCGATACTATCCGCCTCTTTCAACGTACGGTGCGGCAGCAGCACGGCGAAGTCGCTACGGTGATAGCGCGCCAACAGCGCGCCGGGGTAACGCATAATAAAGGTAGAGAGCAGGTTGATAAGCGTAAAGTAATGTTCTTCGGCCGCCGCCCGTCCCCAGTTGTCCCGTAGCAGATCAAACTCCGGCAGACGGATCATCATCACGATGCCGTAGGCTCCCACCTTCTCCTGGTCTTCCAGCAGCGTGGCCAGCTGATTGTCAAAAAACAGGCGGTTATTCAGTCCGGTTTTCGAATCCTGCGCCGCGTAGGAGCGAATAAGCGTATCCATCCGGCTGCGCTGATCGCTGGCGAACTGCAGCTCCGACAGCAGCATATCCAGCGCGCTACTGGTGCTGGCCGGCCATTCATAGACCGACCCGCGCACCTGCGGCCCGCGCTCGCCGCTCAGGATACGCGTGGAACGCAGCTCCAGCAGCTCCTGGCCGGCCAGCTGGCGGCGGATCCAGCGGACGGCGAAGAAAATAATCACCACCATGAAGCCAATGGAGATCGACAGCGGGGCAGTGATCGACAGCGAACGGAAATAGTTCACCATCGGGTCAACGTAGACCAGATGCAGCGTAATACCAGGATGTTTAAGCGACTGAACCGTGATCTCACGGAATTGCTCATGGCTGCCGAGCGGGCGATAGCTATCGGGTCGGGAATGGCTGTAGAGCGGTTTGCCGTTGAGCATGAAATCGATATGCACGATCTCGATCGGCGTCATCAGCTCATCCAACTGCGGTTCAAGCTTATCGAAAGAGGTGGTGATGAGCCGGTTATCCAGCATGGTCGCCACCGCCTGAACGCGGTTTTCGACCTTGTTCTCAATGCCGTTATAAAAACTCAGCGAAGCGCCAATCAGCGTGACAAAGATGGTCAGGCTAGTTAGCAGCGTAATAAAGGCTGAGAACTTCGTCGTTAATCGCATCCCTGTGTTAACTCCGCGAGTGAATGACTACCCGATGAACCATCAGGCTCCCGTGCCGGCGCGCGCCTTGCCGCAAGCATTAACCTTTTAAAGCGCGACGCATACTATCAAAGATGGCGAGTCTGGCAATGGAATGCGTATTATCGGTAAAAGTATGCCGATAGCGAGTATAGTTTGCAGAAAAAATTTGCCAATCGTCGCCCGCCTGCGGCCTGCGCCAGAAGCGCTTTAATTTTAGACGCAGGATGGCAAACCCGCGCCAGCGACGCAAATTATTACCGGTTTACCGTTTGGCCTGCTTGCCGCCCTCTTTTCCCTGCTAAAGATGCCGGGTCATGCGCGGCAAAGGAAACGTCTTGCGCCACTTTCCGATGATTCCTGGACGACCGCGCCTCTGCTTCGGCGGCGGCTCCTCATCCTAATGTGCAATTTTTCGTG
Organism: Klebsiella sp. MS 92-3; assembly: GCF_000195655.1. Taxonomy (NCBI): domain Bacteria; kingdom Pseudomonadati; phylum Pseudomonadota; class Gammaproteobacteria; order Enterobacterales; family Enterobacteriaceae; genus Klebsiella; species Klebsiella sp. MS 92-3. Next base: position 15,764 of record NZ_GL882724.1, on the reverse strand, counting down.
ACATATTCGCCATTCATCGCCGTCTCCGTCATGCTTAGGGAAACGCATGA
>NZ_GL882724.1:11398-15608 GCF_000195655.1 Klebsiella sp. MS 92-3 | reverse complement strand
AAAAAAAAAAAAAAAAAAAAAAAAAAACCAGACGAAAGCCGACGTCACGGCCGAATCCGTTTTTATGCTCAAGCGGCGCCAGGTGCTGAAAATGCTGGGCATCAGCGCGACCGCGCTTTCCCTTCCCGCCGCCGCGCAGGCCGACCTGCTGGACTGGTTTAAAGGCCACGACCGCCCGCCAGCGCCAGCGGGCAAGGCCCTGGAGTTTGCTAAACCCGCCGAGTGGCAGGCTAATCTGACGCTTACCCCGGAAGATAAGGTCGCCGGTTACAATAATTTTTATGAATTCGGCCTCGATAAAGCCGATCCGGCGGCGAACGCGGGTAGCCTGCGCACCGATCCCTGGACGCTCACCATCGGTGGCGAAGTGGCGAAACCTCTGACCCTTGACCATGACGATCTGACCAAACGCTTCCCGCTGGAAGAGCGCATTTATCGTATGCGCTGTGTGGAAGCCTGGTCGATGGTGGTCCCCTGGGTCGGCTTCCCGCTGCATAAACTGCTGGCGCTGGTGGAGCCCACCAGCAGCGCGCGCTATGTGGCCTTCAAAACCCTCTATGCTCCGGATCAAATGCCCGGCCAGAAAGACCGGTTTATCGGCGGGGGGCTCGCTTACCCTTACGTGGAGGGGCTACGGCTGGATGAAGCGATGCACCCGCTGACGCTACTCACCGTCGGGGTGTATGGCAAAGCGCTGCCGCCGCAAAACGGCGCGCCGGTCCGCCTGACCGTGCCGTGGAAGTACGGTTTTAAAGGCATAAAATCCATTGTTAGTATCGAGCTGACCCGCGAGCGGCCGCCAACCACCTGGAACCTGGCGGCGCCGGACGAATACGGCTTCTTCGCCAACGTCAATCCGCACGTCGATCACCCCCGCTGGTCGCAGGCTAGCGAGCGGTTTATCGGCGCCGGCGGCGTGCTCGATGTGAAGCGTCAACCGACGTTGCTGTTTAATGGCTATGCCGACGAAGTGGCGTCGCTGTATCGCGGCATGAATCTGCGGGAGAACTTCTAGTGCGTTTCACCGTCAAACAGATCGTCTGGCTGAAGGTTTTACTTCACCTTGCGGGGTTTTTGCCGCTGGTCTGGTTATTCTGGGCCGGGCACCAGGGCTACTTTAGCGCCGATCCAGCCAAGGATATCCAGCACTTTACCGGCAGAATGGCGCTTAAGTTTCTGCTGGCGACGCTGCTGGTCTCTCCGCTGGCGCGCTATGCGAAGCAGCCATTATTGATTCGCGTTCGTCGCCTGTTAGGTTTATGGTGTTTTGCCTGGGCGACGCTGCACCTGACCAGCTATACCCTACTGGAGCTGGGCATTAACAATCTGGCGCTGCTGGGCTCGGAGATTATCACCCGCCCCTATCTGACATTGGGCATGATCAGCTGGGCGATTCTGCTGGCGCTGGCGGTGACCTCCACGCAAGCGATGCAGCGAAAACTGGGGCGTCGCTGGCAACTTTTACACAACTTCGTCTATCTGGTGGCGATCCTCGCGCCGATACACTACCTGTGGTCAGTGAAGATCGTCTCGCCGCAGCCCGTTATATATGCCCTGCTGGCAGCAGGGCTATTGACATGGCGTTACAAGAAGTTCCGCCAGTGGTGGCGCGCAATCCGGTAATGTGCAGTTTCCCGCAGATCCTTTATCAACCGCGACTCTTTTTCAGATAGCGGTTGATAATCTTCCCTGATAAGACCAGTATTTAGCTGCCAATTGCTACGAAATCGTTATAATGTGCGACTTTGGTTTTCCTGACGGGGTTTTCTGACCCTGAAAAGGTGACAAGGGCGCATTGAAGGTATATGTTGTTTTTTACCCGAAAATGGCAGGAGATCGCCACACAATGGCAGTGAAGTTTCACATTTTGCTTTTGAATGGTCCAAACATTAACATGCTCGGTACCCGCGAGCCTGAGAAGTATGGCCCTCTCACGCTGGCTGAAATTGTTAACCGTTTAACATCTGAAGCGGCGGCGCTGAATGTGAGTCTGGATCACCTGCAGTCCAACGCGGAGCATGCGTTAATCGACCGAATTCATCAGGCTAAAGACAACGTGGACTATATCCTGATTAATCCGGCCGCGTTCACGCATACCAGCGTAGCAATCCGTGACGCTTTGCTCGCCGTGAACATCCCGTTTATCGAGATTCACCTGAGCAATGTGCATGCACGCGAACCCTTCCGCCAGCACTCGTATCTGTCAGATGTCGCCGCTGGCGTCATTTGCGGGCTGGGGGCGGATGGTTATTCATACGCTTTACAGACGGCGGTAAAACGCCTGTCACAATCACACTAAACAAAGAGTACGGAACCCACTCATGGATATTCGTAAGATTAAAAAACTGATCGAGCTGGTTGAAGAATCAGGTATCTCCGAACTGGAAATTTCTGAAGGCGAAGAGTCTGTTCGCATCAGCCGCTCTGCACCGGCCGCAAGCTATCCGGTTATGCAGCAGGCTTATGCTGCGCCGATGATGCAGCCTCAGGCGCCTGCCGCCGCGACTGCCGCACCAGCTGCTGCGGCTGAAGCGCCGGCGAAAGCGGAAATCAGTGGTCACATCGTACGTTCCCCGATGGTTGGTACTTTCTATCGTACGCCGAGCCCGGACGCGAAAGCGTTTGTGGAAGTTGGCCAGAAAGTTAACGTGGGCGACACCCTGTGCATCGTCGAAGCGATGAAAATGATGAACCAGATCGAAGCCGACAAAGCCGGCGTGGTGAAAGCCATTCTGATCGAAAGCGGCCAACCGGTAGAATTCGACGAGCCGCTGGTAGTTATCGAGTAACGAGGCGAACATGCTGGATAAAATTGTCATCGCTAACCGTGGCGAGATCGCACTGCGCATCCTGCGTGCCTGTAAAGAACTGGGCATCAAGACTGTCGCTGTGCACTCCACTGCGGATCGCGATCTAAAACACGTATTGTTAGCGGATGAGACGGTCTGCATCGGTCCGGCTCCGTCCGTAAAAAGCTATCTGAACATTCCGGCCATTATCAGCGCCGCTGAGATCACTGGCGCGGTAGCGATTCACCCGGGTTATGGCTTCCTCTCTGAGAACGCTAATTTTGCTGAGCAGGTTGAGCGTTCCGGTTTCATCTTCATCGGCCCGAAAGCCGACACTATCCGCCTGATGGGCGACAAAGTGCCCGCCATCACCGCCATGAAGAAAGCTGGCGTTCCGACCGTTCCAGGTTCTGATGGCCCGCTGGGCGACGACATGGACGCTAACCGCGCCCATGCCAAACGCATCGGCTATCCGGTGATCATCAAAGCCTCCGGCGGCGGCGGCGGTCGCGGTATGCGCGTTGTACGTAGCGACGCTGAACTGGCGCAATCCATCTCCATGACCAAAGCGGAAGCCAAAGCGGCTTTCAACAACGACATGGTCTACATGGAGAAATACCTGGAAAACCCACGCCACATTGAAATTCAGGTGCTGGCGGATGGTCAGGGTAACGCGATCTATCTGGCTGAACGCGACTGCTCCATGCAGCGCCGTCATCAGAAAGTGGTCGAAGAAGCGCCGGCGCCGGGCATCACCCCGGAACTGCGTCGCTACATCGGCGAGCGTTGCGCGAAAGCCTGTGTGGATATCGGCTACCGCGGGGCGGGTACCTTTGAGTTCCTGTTCGAAAACGGCGAGTTCTACTTCATTGAAATGAACACCCGTATCCAGGTAGAGCATCCGGTAACTGAAATGATCACCGGCGTTGACCTGATCAAAGAGCAGCTGCGTATCGCAGCCGGCCAGCCGCTGTCCATCAAGCAGGATGAAGTGGTAGTTCGCGGCCATGCGGTGGAATGCCGTATCAACGCCGAAGACCCGAACACCTTCCTGCCGAGCCCGGGCAAAATCACCCGTTTCCACGCGCCGGGTGGCTTTGGCGTGCGCTGGGAGTCACATATTTACGCCGGTTACACCGTACCGCCGTACTATGACTCCATGATCGGTAAACTGATCTGCTACGGCGAAAGCCGTGACGTGGCGATTGCCCGCATGAAGAATGCGCTGCAGGAGCTGATCATCGATGGCATCAAAACCAACGTCGATCTGCAGATGCGCATTATGAGCGACGAGAATTTCCAGCATGGTGGCACCAATATCCACTATCTGGAGAAAAAACTCGGCTTGCAGGAAAAATAATTCTGCTCTCTCAGCAAAAGGGCCGGGGGAAACGCCCCCCCCCCCCCCCCCCCCCCCCCCC
>NZ_GL882724.1:10550-11298 GCF_000195655.1 Klebsiella sp. MS 92-3 | reverse complement strand
TTTTTTCTTTTTCTCTCTCCTCATCTATACCATGCGGTACAATCCCCGCTTTCTTCATCCTCAAGGGACAAAAAATGGACAAACGCTTTGTTCAGGCCCACAAAGAAGCGCGCTGGGCGCTGTGGCTGACCCTTCTCTACCTTGCCGCCTGGCTGGCCGCCGCCTATCTGCCGGGGGTGGCTATTGGCTTTACCGGCCTGCCACACTGGTTTGAAATGGCCTGCCTGCTGGTACCGCTGCTGTTCATTCTGCTGTGCTGGGCGATGGTCAAACTGATTTTCCGCGATATTTCTCTGGAGGACGATGATGCAGTTTGAGGTCATTATTCCCCTGATCGCCTACCTGGTGGTGGTGTTCGGTTTATCCCTCTACGCCATGAGAAAACGCGCCTCAGGTAGCTTTCTTAATGAGTACTTTCTCGGCAGCCGCTCGATGGGCGGCTTCGTGCTGGCCATGACGCTAACCGCCACCTATATCAGCGCCAGCTCATTTATCGGCGGACCCGGCGCCGCCTATAAATACGGCCTGGGCTGGGTGCTGCTGGCGATGATCCAGCTCCCCGCCATCTGGCTGTCGCTGGGCGTGCTGGGGAAAAAATTCGCCATCCTTGCGCGTCGCTATAATGCTGTCACCCTCAATGACATGCTGTTTGCTCGCTATCAGAGTCGCCTGCTGGTCTGGCTGGCCAGCCTGAGTCTGCTGGTGGCCTTTGTCGGCGCCATGACCGTCCAGTTTATCGGCGGCGCCC
>NZ_GL882724.1:954-10419 GCF_000195655.1 Klebsiella sp. MS 92-3 | reverse complement strand
GGCGGCGCCCGCCTGCTGGAGACGGCTGCCGGTATTCCTTACGATACCGGCCTGCTGATCTTCGGGGTCAGCATCGCGCTGTATACCGCCTATGGCGGCTTTCGCGCCAGCGTGCTCAACGACACGATGCAGGGCATGGTAATGCTGATCGGCACGATCGTGCTGCTGGTGGGCGTGATCCACGCCGCCGGGGGGGTTGGCCATGCGGTAGAGACGCTGCAGTCGATCGACGTCAAGCTGGTGTCCCCGCAGGGCGCGGAGGATATCCTCTCGCCAACCTTTATGGCCTCGTTTTGGGTGCTGGTCTGCTTCGGCGTTATTGGTCTGCCACATACCGCAGTGCGCTGTATCTCCTACAAAGACAGCAAAGCCGTGCATCGCGGCATCATTATCGGCACCATCGTGGTGGCGATCCTGATGTTTGGCATGCATCTGGCTGGGGCATTAGGCCGGGCGGTGATCCCCGATTTAACCGTGCCGGATCTGGTGATCCCGACGCTGATGGTTAAAGTGCTTCCGCCCTTTGCCGCCGGGATCTTCCTTGCCGCGCCGATGGCGGCGATTATGTCGACGATCAATGCCCAACTTCTGCAAAGTTCCGCTACGATCATCAAAGATCTGTACCTGAACTGGCGGCCGGATCAGGCGACTAACGAAAAGCGGCTTAAACGCATGTCCGCCGGCATCACGCTCCTGCTGGGGGTCTTGTTGCTGCTCGCGGCCTGGCGGCCGCCGGAGATGATAATCTGGCTGAACCTGCTGGCCTTCGGCGGCCTGGAAGCCGTCTTCCTGTGGCCGCTGGTGCTGGGCCTTTACTGGGAACGCGCCAACGCGGCTGGCGCGCTGAGCGCGATGATCGTAGGCGGCGTCCTGTATGCCGTACTGGCCACGCTGAAAGTGCAGTTTCTGGGCTTTCACCCGATCGTTCCCGCGCTGCTGCTGAGTTTGCTGGCGTTTGTGGCGGGGAACAGTTTCGGTCGTCCCGCCCCACAGTCCCCCATTTTGACTACTGATAAATAAAGAGTTTTGCTATGCCATGGATCCAACTGAAACTAAATACCACCGGCGCGAACGCTGAAGATCTTAGCGATGCGCTGATGGAGGCCGGATCGGTCTCGATCACCTTCCAGGATACGCACGATACGCCGGTATTTGAGCCATTGCCCGGGGAAACCCGCCTGTGGGGGGATACCGACGTAATCGGCCTGTTCGATGCTGAAACCGATATGAAAGCGGTCGTTGCCCAACTGGAGCAGCATCCGCTGCTGGGCGCCGGGTTCGCGCATAAGATCGAGCAGCTGGAAGATAAAGACTGGGAACGGGAATGGATGGATAACTTCCACCCCATGCGCTTCGGGGAGCGGCTATGGATCTGCCCAAGCTGGCGCGATGTTCCGGATGAAAATGCCGTCAACGTGATGCTCGATCCGGGTCTGGCCTTTGGCACCGGTACGCATCCGACGACATCCCTGTGCCTGCAGTGGCTGGATGGGCTCGACCTCAACGGAAAAACGGTGATTGATTTCGGCTGCGGCTCCGGCATCCTGGCGATTGCCGCACTGAAGCTGGGGGCGGCAAAAGCAATCGGGATTGATATCGACCCGCAGGCTATTCAGGCCAGTCGTGATAACGCGCAGCGTAACGGCGTTTCTGAACGCCTGGAGCTCTATCTTCCTCAGGACCAACCGGAGTCGATGAAAGCCGACGTGGTGGTCGCGAATATCCTGGCAGGCCCGCTGCGTGAGCTGGCGCCATTAATCAGCGTCCTGCCCGTTTCAGGCGGTTTGCTGGGGCTTTCCGGCATCCTTGCCAGCCAGGCGGAAAGCGTCTGTGAAGCCTATGCCGATCTCTTCACCCTTGACCCGGTGGTCGAGAAGGAAGAGTGGTGCCGGATTACCGGCCGGAAAAACTAAGCGCGATGCGGCCTACGGGCCGCATTTTTGTTTCCAGTAGCCACCAAATAATGCCAGGAAATGAGAGGCAGATCGCACTACAGAGCACTTTTTTGGCTACAAAAACAGCGTTTTATATCGCCATGCGGCCAGTCTATCCAAGAAAAATCGAGAAGTTTTATGATTTTATAAATGGACACAAATTATCCATCATCCATTAAATCAATGATTAATATAAGTATTTATTCATCCCTTTTACGCTAGTCCCGGATTCATTGATCTGCAACAGAGGATTGCTCAAAGTTTGGCCTTTCATCTCGTGCAAAAAATGCGTAATATACGCCGCCTTGCAGTCACAGTATGGTCATTTCTTAACTCATGCGCATCGGACACCACCAGCTCAGAAATCGCCTGATCGCAGCGCCCATGGCTGGCATTACTGACAGACCATTCCGGACGCTGTGCTACGAGATGGGAGCGGGTTTAACCGTTTCCGAGATGATGTCTTCTAACCCACAGGTGTGGGAGAGCGACAAGTCCCGTTTACGGATGGTGCATATCGATGAGCCCGGTATTCGTACCGTGCAAATCGCCGGTAGCGTGCCGGAAGAGATGGCTGCCGCCGCGCGGATTAACGTGGAAAGCGGCGCCCAGATTATTGATATCAATATGGGATGCCCGGCGAAAAAGGTGAATCGCAAGCTTGCAGGTTCAGCCCTCTTGCAGTACCCCGACCAGGTGAAGTCGATCCTGACGGCGGTCGTTAACGCGGTGGACGTTCCTGTGACTCTCAAGATTCGCACCGGTTGGGAACCGGAACACCGTAACTGCGTAGAGATTGCCCAACTGGCCGAAGAGTGTGGCATTCAGGCTCTGACTATTCACGGACGCACCCGCGCCTGCTTGTTTAACGGAGACGCTGAGTACGACAGTATTCGGGCAGTTAAGCAGAAAGTTTCCATTCCGATTATCGCGAATGGCGACATTACTGACCCGCTTAAAGCCAGAGCTGTGCTCGACTATACAGGGGCTGATGCCCTGATGATAGGCCGTGCAGCTCAGGGAAGACCCTGGATCTTTCGGGAAATCCAGCATTATCTGGACACTGGAGAGCTGCTGCCCCCGCTGCCGCTGGCAGAGGTGAAGCGCTTGCTTTGTGCGCACGTTCGGGAGTTGCATGACTTTTATGGTCAGGCAAAAGGGTACCGAATCGCGCGTAAACACGTCTCCTGGTATCTTCAGGAACATGCTCCAGATGACCAGTTTCGGCGCACATTCAACGCCATTGAGGATGCCAGCGAACAGCTGGAGGCGTTGGAGGCATACTTCGAAAATTTTGCGTAATAGAAATAAAGAGCTGACAGAACTATGTTCGAACAACGCGTAAATTCTGACGTACTGACCGTTTCTACCGTTAACTCTCAGGATCAGGTAACTCAAAAGCCCCTGCGTGACTCGGTTAAACAGGCACTGAAGAACTATTTTGCTCAACTGAACGGTCAGGATGTGAATGACCTGTATGAGCTGGTACTGGCTGAAGTTGAACAGCCCCTGTTGGACATGGTGATGCAATACACCCGTGGTAACCAGACCCGCGCTGCTCTGATGATGGGCATCAACCGCGGTACGCTGCGTAAAAAACTGAAAAAATACGGCATGAACTGATACTAGTCAGTTGCTTGCTTGATATAAAAGGCGCTCTTCGGCATGGGGAAGCGCCTTTTTTATTATCTGCGCCAACAGAACTCATTACTGATTCACCAGCCGTAGCGCAGGCCCTCCCGATAAACGCGCAGCACAGACCACCGCCATTATATTATCCACCAGCGCAGGCGCCTGCTGATAAAGATCGAAGCGTTGCGGATCGAGCAGCCAGTTTTTAATCAGCCCGGAAAAAGCACTGTGTAAAACAATTAATATCATCTCAATGTTTGTTTCGGCTGGCAATATATTGTTACGCACGCAGCACTGCAGGATGCCGCCAATGAGTGAATAATTAAAACCAATACGTTGGCGAATTTCGTATTCCGAAAGCATATCACTGGAAAACTCACAGCGCTGATAAAGAATTTGCATCAGAGCGCGCTGTCGAGGATTCGCAGCAATATAGCGCAGGCCTGCAATAAACCGCTCGCGTAAAGCATTTAACGGCTCCTGTTCGTACTCTATGGCCTGACTGGGCTGAATCAAATCTCTAAGCGGCGGCTGCTGCTGCCACATTTCATTAAACAGCTCCGTCTTACTGGCAAAATGCCAGTACACCGCGCCGCGAGTCACTCCCGCCGCATCGGCGATATCCGTCAGGGTGGTGTTGGTTACTCCGCGCAGGGCGAACTGCTGGATTGCGGACTCAATCAGGAGCTGCCGCGTGCGCTGCGCCTCTTCTTTTGTTTTTCTTGCCATACAAGGCCCCACTTCCCGATAAGCAGATAATATAGGATATTCTTAATTAGAATTAATCTAGCATTTGCCATGAAGTATTATTTAGCAAAAATGCAGACAAGTTAATCCTGATGCGAAAAGAGAATTAATTATTCAAGTGAATATCACCGGAAAATACATTCACTGAAATAATGTCTATTTATCAACTTTTACAATTGCGATAAATCGCAATACTACAGTGACCATTTTTTTGTTTTTGCGTGCCTTGCTGATTGCTTAAAAATAAGTATCTCTTACATCCAACGGCGTTTATTTGTAGGATGGCAAACTGCTTTTTGATTCCCTCTTTCTTTCACAGATTCGCCGCCTGATTGGGTACGTAATCTATAAGGAACCGCCATGACGACTCACGCCAGAGTGACACTTTTATCCGGTTTAATTATCTCGGCCTTATTGCTAACCGGTTGCGATAATTCTGACAACCAGCAACCCCATGCGCAGGCGCCGCAGGTGACGGTCCATGTCGTGAACAGCGCGCCGCTATCAGTCACCACCGAACTGCCGGGCCGAACCTCTGCTTTTCGCGTAGCGGAAGTCCGCCCCCAGGTGAGCGGTATCATCCTGAAGCGTAACTTTGTTGAAGGAAGTGATGTCGAAGCAGGCCAGTCGCTCTATCAGATCGATCCGGCGACCTACCAGGCGGCGTGGAACAGCGCCAAAGGCGATGAGGCCAAAGCCGAAGCCGCGGCCGCTATCGCCCATTTGACGGTGAAACGCTACGTTCCACTGCTGGGTACTAAATATATCAGCCAGCAGGAATACGATCAGGCAGTGGCCACCGCCCGCCAGGCCGATGCCGATGTCATCGCCACCAAAGCTGCCGTAGAAACGGCCCGTATCAACCTGGCCTACACCAAAGTAACCTCCCCCATTAGCGGGCGCATCGGTAAATCGAGCGTCACCGAAGGGGCGCTGGTCACCAACGGCCAGTCGGATGCCCTGGCTACCGTCCAGCAGCTCGATCCCATCTATGTTGACGTGACGGAGTCCAGTAATGACTTCATGCGCCTTAAGCAGGAAAGCCTGCAGCGCGGCGGTGATACTAAAAGCGTTGAGCTGGTCATGGAGAACGGCCAGGCCTATCCGCTCAAAGGTTCACTGCAGTTTTCTGACGTCACTGTTGATGAAAGTACGGGTTCAATTACTCTGCGCGCTATCTTCCCTAACCCGCAGCATGTCCTGCTGCCAGGGATGTTCGTCCGCGCCCGCATAGACGAAGGCGTCGATCCGCAGGCTATCCTGGTACCGCAGCAAGGGGTGACCCGCACGCCGCGTGGTGATGCCTCCGTGATGCTGGTGAATGACAAAAACCAGGTTGAAACCCGGGAAGTGGTCGCGACTCAGGCCGTTGGCGATAAGTGGCTTATCACCAGTGGGCTGAAACCGGGCGATAAAGTGATTGTCAGCGGCTTACAGAAAGTCCGTCCAGGCGTCACTGTCAAAGCGGAAGCGGAGCGTACGGCGCCGGCCGTGCAATAAGGATACCCAGCCATGTCTAAGTTTTTTATTCATCGACCGGTCTTCGCCTGGGTGCTGGCCATCATTATGATGATTGCCGGCGGCCTGGCCATTCTGCAGCTGCCGATAGCTCAGTACCCGACAATCGCCCCTCCTGCGGTAGCGATCTCCGCCACCTACCCCGGTGCAGATGCCCAGACCGTGCAGGATACGGTCACCCAGGTTATCGAGCAGAACATGAACGGCATCGACAATCTGATGTATATGTCGTCGACCAGCGACTCTGCCGGTTCGGTAACCATTACGCTCACCTTTAAATCGGGTACCGATCCCGATATTGCCCAGGTTCAGGTGCAAAACAAACTGCAGCTGGCCACGCCGCTGCTGCCCCAGGAAGTACAGCAGCAGGGGATTAGCGTCGAGAAATCCAGTAGCAGCTTCCTGTTGGTCGCCGGCTTTATCTCTGATAACCCGACCACCACCCAGGACGATATCTCTGACTATGTCGCCTCCAATGTCAAAGATCCTATTAGCCGCCTCAACGGCGTGGGCGATGTGCAGCTGTTCGGCGCGCAATACGCCATGCGCGTCTGGCTGGATGGCAACCTGCTGAATAAATACAACCTGACGCCGGTGGACGTCATCAATGCGCTGCAGGTCCAGAACGATCAGATCGCCGCGGGTCAGCTCGGCGGTACGCCAGCGCTGAAAGGCCAGCAGTTGAACGCGTCAATCATCGCTCAGACGCGGCTCAAAGATCCGCAGGAGTTTGGCAAGGTCACGCTGCGGGTCAATGCCGATGGCTCTGTCGTCCATCTGAAAGACGTCGCCCGCATTGAGCTGGGGGGAGAGAACTATAACGTTGTCGCCAGAATTAACGGTAAACCTGCCTCTGGTCTGGGTATTAAGCTTGCGACCGGCGCCAACGCCCTGGATACCGCCACCGCGATTAAAGCGAAGCTGGCCGAGCTGCAGCCCTACTTCCCTCAGGGGATGAAGGTGGTTTATCCGTATGATACGACCCCTTTCGTCAAAATCTCCATTCACGAAGTGGTCAAAACGCTTTTTGAAGCAATTATTCTCGTCTTTCTTGTCATGTATCTGTTCCTGCAGAACATGCGCGCAACGCTCATTCCAACCATTGCCGTACCCGTGGTGCTGTTGGGAACCTTCGCGGTATTGTCGATGTTTGGCTACTCCATCAACACGCTGACAATGTTTGGCATGGTGTTGGCGATAGGTCTGCTGGTCGATGACGCTATCGTAGTAGTGGAAAACGTCGAACGTGTGATGGTTGAGGAGAAGCTCTCGCCAAAAGAAGCGACGGAAAAATCTATGTCGCAGATCCAGGGAGCGCTGGTGGGTATCGCCATGGTGCTCTCCGCAGTATTTGTCCCGATGGCCTTTTTCGGCGGCTCAACCGGCGCGATTTATCGTCAGTTTTCAATCACCATCGTCTCCGCCATGGCGCTCTCCGTGCTGGTTGCGCTGGTACTGACTCCGGCGCTCTGCGCCACGTTGTTGAAGCCAGCCTCAGCTGAACACCATGAGAAAAAAGGATTTTTCGGCTGGTTTAACGCCCGCTTCGACCAGAGCGTTAACCACTATACCAACAGCGTCAGCGGTATTTTACGTGGAACTGGCCGTTATCTGGTGATCTACCTGCTGATCGTCGTGGGGATGGCCGTGCTGTTCATGCGCTTGCCCACGTCCTTTCTGCCCGACGAAGACCAGGGCGTCTTCCTGACCATGATCCAGCTACCGTCCGGTGCTACCCAGGAGCGCACGCAGAAGGTCCTGGATACGGTGACAGACTACTACCTGCATAACGAGAAGGCCAACGTCGAAAGCGTCTTTACCGTTAACGGCTTCAGCTTCAGCGGCCAGGGACAAAACTCCGGTATGGCGTTTGTCAGCCTGAAGCCCTGGGAAGCACGCAGCGGCGATAAAAACAGCGTGGAGTCCATCATCAAGCGGGCCACCGTAGCCTTTAGCCAGATCAAAGACGCCATGGTTTTCCCGTTCAACATGCCAGCCATTATTGAGCTGGGTACCGCCACCGGCTTCGACTTTGAACTGATCGACCAGGGCGGACTCGGTCATACCGCTCTGACCCAGGCGCGCAATCAACTGCTGGGCATGGTGAAACAGCATCCGGATCAGCTGGTTCGGGTACGCCCTAATGGGCTGGAAGATACCCCTCAGTTCAAACTGGATGTCGATCAGGAAAAAGCGCAGGCGCTGGGCGTATCACTCTCTGATATCAATGAAACGATATCAGCCGCGCTGGGCGGATACTACGTCAATGACTTTATTGACCGCGGCCGCGTGAAAAAAGTGTACGTTCAGGCTGATGCCCACTTCCGTATGCTGCCGAGCGACATTAACAACATGTATGTTCGCAGCGCCAACGGCGAAATGGTGCCGTTCTCCGCCTTTGTCACTTCACACTGGATATATGGCTCGCCGCGCCTGGAGCGCTACAACGGGTTGCCATCTATGGAGATCCTCGGTGAAGCTTCACCAGGCAAAAGTACCGGGGAAGCCATGGCGCTGATGGAAACGCTGGCCAGTAAACTGCCGAGCGGCATCGGTTATGACTGGACCGGGATGTCTTACCAGGAACGGCTCTCCGGCAACCAGGCGCCTGCGCTCTATGCCATCTCGCTGATCGTCGTCTTCCTGTGTCTGGCGGCGCTGTATGAGAGCTGGTCGATCCCCTTCTCAGTCATGTTAGTGGTTCCGCTGGGGGTCATTGGCGCGCTGTTAGCCGCCACGCTGCGTGGGCTGAATAATGACGTTTACTTCCAGGTCGGACTCTTGACCACGATCGGTTTGTCGGCCAAGAATGCGATCCTGATCGTCGAGTTCGCCAAGGATCTGATGGAGAAAGAAGGGAAAGGGATCATTGAGGCCACGCTGGAGGCATCGCGGATGCGCCTGCGGCCTATTCTGATGACCTCTCTGGCCTTTATTCTCGGGGTCATGCCGCTGGTGATTAGCCATGGTGCCGGCAGCGGGGCGCAGAATGCGGTTGGCACCGGCGTGATGGGCGGGATGCTGACCGCGACGCTGCTGGCGATCTTCTTTGTTCCGGTGTTCTTCGTAGTCGTTAGACGACGCTTTACCCGGCACGCTGAATAACTCGGCTATGTCTTGAAGGCGCCCCTTGCGGGCGCTTTTTTTCGCATGCAATATTGGCAGCCAGCTAAACGCGCCGCAGTCTGGCAACCGCCATTGCACGCAGCATCGCTGAATCACAATCTTTCTCTCCATCTTTTCTGCATATTCCCGGGCTTATCTTCACGATATTTACGCGGCTCATATATTGAGATGATTTCGGCCTCCGGCCCGGACAATCCGCGGTGATAAAATAAGCCATTCCGTTCTGCACTGGCTTTCAGTACAACCCAGCGGATTATCCAGAGGTAATATCATGAAAAAGTATTTAATCGTGGCGCTGCTGGCCTCTCTGCTGGCAGGCTGTGCCCATGACTCTCCCTGCGTACCGGTTTATGACTCGCAAGGCCGCTTAGTCCATACCAATACCTGTATGAAAGGCACAACAGAAGACAACTGGGAAACCGCAGGCGCAATCGCCGGGGGTGCGGCCGCGGTAGCCGGCCTCACGTTAGGGATCGTTGCTCTGACCCGCTAGATCGCTTCCCCAACC
>NZ_GL882724.1:450-843 GCF_000195655.1 Klebsiella sp. MS 92-3 | reverse complement strand
CCCCCCCCCCCCCCCCCACCCCCCCCCCCCACCCAACGATACTGGTCTACCCCTTGTATCTGCTCCACTCCATTCCCCAAAGTAAGCGATCATTCAGGCTCTTCCTGACGATAGTTCGCCAGCTTTCTTAGCCGTTGTTGTTGCCAGAGACCGCTGGCAATGAGTCGTCCATCGCTATCGGCAAACTTTTCAGATTCAGGGTTCAGAACCAACAAACACCAAAGGCCCGGTCGAAGAGCGGGCCTTTACTCTGATGGTGAGCAATGATGGCGAACGTCCTTTCCCTCTCTCCGGGCCGTTGCTGCGCAATGTTCATATCGATGCCAGTTAGATTTTCCCTGGGCAGCAAAGAAGCTCATCGGCAAACAACAGATAACACAAAAGCAAAAGGGG
>NZ_GL882724.1:0-330 GCF_000195655.1 Klebsiella sp. MS 92-3 | reverse complement strand
AAAAAAAAAAAAAAAAAAAAAAAACCCCCCTTTTGTCGGGGGGGCCCTTTTTGCTTTATTTGATGCCTGGCGATTCCCTACTCTCACATGGGGAGACCCCACACTACCATCGGCGCTACGGCGTTTCACTTCTGAGTTCGGCATGGGGTCAGGTGGGACCGCCGCGCTATTGTCGCCAGGCAAATTCTTTACAACGTGCCGAACTTTAACCTAAAAAGTGGTGCTGATACCCAGAGTCGAACTGGGGACCTCACCCTTACCAAGGGTGCGCTCTACCAACTGAGCCATATCAGCACGCTAAATTTGATGCCTGGCAGTTCCCTACTCTCA
>NZ_GL882723.1:0-2345 GCF_000195655.1 Klebsiella sp. MS 92-3 | reverse complement strand
ATTGAGAGGCATACATGCAAGGCTGCGCTAATGACACCGGCAAGCTGATTGGTAAGGTGGCCGTGCTCCGCATGGCTTTAGGTTGTGCTGATACGGTACCAGCGCTTTCCGAATGGAAGCGACTCGGCGCCATGACCACCAAGGGCTTTGACTACTCCATGAATACCGTCACCTCTGAGGCTGACGATACGAAGGGGCTGGTTGAGAACCTGGTCAACAACATGGACTTCACCATCTCCGGCGAAGGTGAGTTCCGCAAGAAAGACAAGACGACGGAAATCGGCGCTATTGCCATCTCGAAATATATTTTCGATGAAGTGCAGGCAGGTCGTCAGCCGACAGTCTGGGTCCGCTTCGACTTCACTGGTGAAGACGCCGGCACTTATATCATGGGCTACTTCAACACCACCTCCTGGTCTGGTGATTTCGGCACCTCGGATATTTCGACCTTCTCTGGTGAGTGGAAAGTTGCTGATGCAGACACCGTGGTATTTGAGGTAGCTCCGCCGGCGCTGGCGTTTACCACCAACCTGCCGACGACCAAGAGCGTGGCTGCCGGATCGGCTCTGAATATGTCGGTAGTGGTTGAGGGTGGTACAGCGCCTTACACCTACGTCTGGAAGAAAGACGGCACGGTTGTCAGCGGGCAAACAACGACGACTTTCAACAAGGCCAGCGCTGTTTCTGGTGATGCCGGGGTTTATACCTGTGAAGTCACCGATTCTTCCGCGACACCAGTCAAGATCACGTCTGCATCCTGCACGGTCACTATCAGTTAACCCCCAGGCCATTCGTGAATAGTACAAAGGGCGTTCTGCGCCCTTGATACTGTTTATGGAGCGACTATGACCCCGATTAAAGAATTAGGCGAATGCGTTATCGGTACCGGTGACCGGGAATTCTTTTTCCGGCCGTCGTTTCGCAACATGGCGCGAATCGGTGAGCCCGAGGAGATTGTTCAGGCGTTCTATGACCTGTGCAATGACGAGACGACACCATTCGCGCAGCGCGCAGCTGAGGCCTATATCCGCGATGAGTACAGCCGCCTTCCTGATTGCGTCCTGCGGTTTATGCAAAGCGGGCTTCTGTCACGCAAAGCGGTCATGGCCGCGCATACGGTACTGACAGCATGTTGTGACGATGATATCGGCGATCTGGTTGGATGGATGAAGCCGGGGAAATCACGCAAGCGTGGCTTCGTCTGGCGTCCGGGCGGCATGCCGCCGGAAAGTATGGTTATCGTCGCGCAAAACCTGATGATGCACGGCATCATCGGCAAAGCGAAGGTGCGCAAGCTGCAGCGTTACGAAACGAACGAGACAACCGCAGAATTCCGCGCAGCCGACTACATCATGGCTGCGCGCAACCATTTCGGTATGAGTCGGGAAGAGGCCGAGAACCTCACAATGACCGAATTTGCATTACTGCTCAACGCGAAATACCCGAACCAGAAAGGCTTCACCAGGGATGAGTACGATCAGGTAATGGACGAAGACGATCGCCGGTGGCAGGCGATGATGCAGCAGGAACAAGCCAGCAAAACCAAATAAACCTCCCGACAGAACCTCATCGTTCAGATGGACCTAGGCAGGGCCTCAATCATGCAAGGCACAACATAACAATGATACTCTATGTGAGTCATTAAACAGCGAGGTGTGCCGTATGCAATGGGTTTCAGTGGGTGAAGCATTACCAGAGACAAGATCTCAATTTCAAATGGTCATTGTTGCGACAAACAAGGGCATAGGTGTTGCCAGCTATAATGCGATAAATGGATTTTACGACGCCATTTTAAATGGTGGAAAGCAATACAGTAAGCTTGAAATCAGTCACTGGATGTATCTGCCTGACCAGCCTGAAAAATGATTGCATAGCCCACTCGGGTGGGCTTTGCCGTTCAAGTTCATCCCTGATAGGATTAGTCCAAACAATACCAAAGGGATGATTACAAAAATGAAGAAAATTTTAGTCGCTACTGCGATTGCTTTGACTCTGGCGGGCTGCGCTTCCTCAGGAAACCAGCAACTCAGCAAGGAAACCGAAATCAGCGTAAAGTCTAAGCTGCAGGAAGGTAAAACCACCAAGGCCGAGGTTAAAACGACATTCGGTTCCCCGGATTCAGTTTCGTACACTGACGGTGGCAATGAGATCTGGAAGTACGCCTTCGCCAAAGTAAAAGTTAACGGGACTACGTTCATACCTTTCTATGGCCTCTTCCATAACGGAACTAACGGCACCAAGAAAGAACTTACCATCCTGTTTAAAGACGATGTAGTAGCCAAGTACACAATGGCAGAGTCGGCTATCAATACTAAATCTGGCTGGGCAGATTAAGTACAGAGACA
>NZ_GL882722.1:0-4778 GCF_000195655.1 Klebsiella sp. MS 92-3 | reverse complement strand
ATCAGAAAGTCTTTTTCAGAGTTTCCCTAGTGTGCGCTCTCTTGCTTGGATGGCATTACGTTCTGGCCCAACGTTACTGTAGCGAATCCGCAGCAGTATCAATCAAAGCCTCCTGTATCCCGCGTGAAGAAAGACGCTACGTTGCGCCCGTTCTTCCACGGCTTCGCTTGCCGCCCCGCTACGGCAGATTCGAAGTATTCATCGAAATGTCATCCTTTAGAAACAGTGCGTTAACAAGGAATTTCTATCCTTTGCATCGCGAACCGCAATTGTGCGGCCAGCAATATTGCAAAAGGTGATCAAATGATGCCCCATCCAATACAGGACGCCGTGCTGCGGGTCGACCGGTTGAGCGTCGTCTATCCAGGCGGCGTGACAGCCCTACGCGATACCTCGATTGCATTTCGGCGTGGTGAGTTCACCGTGCTGCTTGGTCTCTCGGGCGCAGGCAAGTCGACCTTGCTCCGTAGTCTCAATCGACTCGTCACGCCCACTGGCGGCAGTGTCACCAGCGAACTCGGTGAGCTCGGCAGCGGCTCGGCCTTGCGTCAGCATCGTCGGCGTACCGCCATGATCTTTCAGCACCACCAGCTAATCGAACGTCAAAGCGCACTGGCTAATGTGCTTACCGGTCGGCTGGCCTTTCACAACACGCTCCGCTCGCTGTTTCCTCTGCCGCGTGCCGATCAGGAGATTGCGCTCAGTTGCCTCGCTCGGGTCGGTCTGGCAGACAAGGCGCTAAGCCGGGTGGACAAACTGTCCGGTGGCCAGCAGCAGCGGGTAGGCATCGCGCGTGCGCTAGCGCAACAGCCGGCGATCATTCTGGCCGATGAGCCGGTAGCCAGTCTCGACCCGGCCACTTCGGTCCGTGTTCTCGGATTGCTGCGCGACATCTGCAAGGAAGACGGCATCACCGCCATCGTTTCGCTGCATCAACTCGAATATGCCCGCCGCTTCGCCGATCGCGTCGTCGGGCTGGCCGATTCTCAGATCGTTTTCGATGCCGCGCCCTCGGAACTCACCGATGCGCAGCTTGAGCGCATCTATGCAGGCCGCTCTACGACTCAGCCAGCGAATACTCCGGCTGAACCACCTGTCATGCTCGAACCTTCACTGGAGATGTCCCGATGAAACGCTTATCCGCGCTCTTATTGACTTGCTTGCTGTCCGCTGTTTCAAGTTTGTCCGCCCTAGCGGCCGATGCCGATCCGGATGTGCTAAAGGTTGCCCTGCTGCCGGACGAAAACGCCTCCGAGCTGATCAAGCGTAACCAGCCGCTGAAGGATTATCTGGAAGAGCATCTGGACAAGAAGGTGCAGCTGATCGTAACCACCGACTATTCCTCGATGATTGAGGCGATGCGCTTTGGCCGTATCGACCTGGCGTATTTCGGTCCGCTGTCCTACGTCATGGCCAAAAGCAAAAGCGACATCGAGCCCTTCGCTGTCACGGTCATCGACGGCAAGCCGACCTATCGCTCGGTGATTATCGCCAATGTGGCGTCAGGCGTGAATGAGTATGCCGACCTTAAGGGCAAGAAGATGGCCTATGGTGACCGGGCATCGACGTCCAGCCATTTGATTCCCAAAACCGTGCTTCTTGAGACGGCCGGTTTGACGGGTGGGCGGGACTACGAAGAATATTTTGTGGGCACGCATGACGCCGTTGCCGTCAACGTGGCGAACGGCAACGCCGATGCGGGTGGGCTGTCGGAGGTAATTTTCAATCACGTAGTCGAACGTGGCCTAATCGATCCGAGCAAGGTGAAAGTACTTGGTTACAGCGGCGAATACCCCCAGTACCCCTGGGCGATGCGCTCGAACCTGAGCCCCGAGCTGAAAACCAAGGTGCGGGATGTATTCGTCGGTATCGACGATCCCGAAGTGCTGCGCAACTTCAAGGCCGAGGCCTTCGCGCCAATCACCGACGCCGACTACGATGTGATCCGCAAAATGGGATCGCTGCTCGGCCTCGACTTCGCCACGATGTGAGCACCGATATGTCTACTCATTACGACGTGCAGGCGCTGCCTGCAGAGCAACGCGAGCACATCCTTCGAGGCTTCGGCCTCGGTTGGTGGCGCCAGCTGGGGCAGGTGGCGATTGTATTCGGAGTGGTGCTGTTGGCCTGCTGGTACGTGGGGCTGCTCGATGCCACCACGCTGCTGAACGGGCTGCCCTCCATCGCGACCCTGGCAGGCGAGGCCATGCCGCCAGACTTTTCGGGCTATCGAAGCTGGATTCGCCCCTTGATCGACACCTTGGCGATGAGCATCGCCGGTACGGCCATCGCAGTGGTGTTCTCGCTGGTGGTGGCCTTCGTTGCAGCGCGCAATACGGCGCCGCACCCCCTTGTGTTCGGTGTTGCCCGGGTGCTGCTCAATGCCCTGCGGTCGGTGCCGGAGCTGATCATGGGCATCATCTTCGTTGCAGCCGTAGGGTTCGGCGCCTTGCCGGGCGTGCTTGCCCTGGGTCTGCATTCGGTCGGCATGGTCAGCAAGTTCTTCGCCGAGGCCATCGAGCACGTCGACGAAGCGCCGGTGGAAGCCGCTCGGGCGGCGGGGGCTACGCCGATGCAAGTGCTGCTGCACGCGGTTTTGCCACAGGTGACGCCGCAGTTCGCCGACGTGGCGATCTACCGCTGGGAATACAACTTTCGCGCCTCCACCGTGATGGGCATGGTTGGCGCCGGCGGTATCGGCTTCGAACTCATGGGCTCGCTGCGCATCATGCAGTACCAGGAGGTTGCAGCAATCCTGCTGGTCATCCTGGCCATGGTCACGCTAGTAGACGCCTTCAGTGGCGTGCTGCGCAAACGTTTCAAATAGGACAAAACATGCTGCCGAAACTCGTTATAACTCACCGAGTACACGATGAGATCCTGCAACTGCTGGCGCCACATTGCGAGCTGGTGACCAACCAGACCGACAGCACGCTGACGCGCGAGGAAATTCTGCGCCGCTGTCGCGATGCTCAGGCGATGATGGCGTTCATGCCCGATCGGGTCGATGCAGACTTTCTTCAAGCCTGCCCTGAGCTGCGTGTAGTCGGCTGCGCGCTCAAGGGCTTCGACAATTTCGATGTGGACGCCTGTACTGCCCGCGGGGTCTGGCTGACCTTCGTGCCTGATCTGTTGACGGTCCCGACTGCCGAGCTGGCGATCGGACTGGCGGTGGGGCTGGGGCGGCATCTGCGGGCAGCAGATGCGTTCGTCCGCTCTGGCGAGTTCCAGGGCTGGCAACCACAGTTCTACGGCACGGGGCTGGATAACGCTACGGTCGGCATCCTTGGCATGGGCGCCATCGGACTGGCCATGGCTGAGCGCTTGCAGGGATGGGGCGCGACCCTGCAGTACCACGAGGCGAAGGCTCTGGATACACAAACCGAGCAACGGCTCGGCCTGCGCCAGGTGGCGTGCAGCGAACTCTTCGCCAGCTCGGACTTCATCCTGCTGGCGCTTCCCTTGAATGCCGATACCCAGCATCTGGTCAACGCCGAGCTGCTTGCCCTCGTACGGCCGGGCGCTCTGCTTGTAAACCCCTGTCGTGGTTCGGTAGTGGATGAAGCCGCCGTGCTCGCGGCGCTTGAGCGAGGCCAGCTCGGCGGGTATGCGGCGGATGTATTCGAAATGGAAGACTGGGCTCGCGCGGACCGGCCGCGGCTGATCGATCCTGCGCTGCTCGCGCATCCGAATACGCTGTTCACTCCGCACATAGGGTCGGCAGTGCGCGCGGTGCGCCTGGAGATTGAACGTTGTGCAGCGCAGAACATCATCCAGGTATTGGCAGGTGCGCGCCCAATCAACGCTGCGAACCGTCTGCCCAAGGCCGAGCCTGCCGCATGTTGAATCCGGTCTGGCTGAAGAGCCTGGTAGCGATCGTTCAAACAGGCAGTTTTCAGAGCGCGGCGAGGGCGTTGGGGCTGGCCCAGCCGACGGTGTCGCAGCACTTGCAGAAGCTTGAAGAGCAGGTCGGCGTAACGCTGGTGCAGCGCAGTCGTAGCGGCTGCCAGCCTACCACACGGGCGCTGGCCTTCATGCCGCATGCGACCGCCTTGCTCGACATGCACGCCCGGGCGCTAGAAGCCCTGCATGGCAATCGTGAGCGCGTCGGGGCCAGCACCAACATCGGCACCTACCTTCTCCAGCCATTCGTGCGCAACTATCTGACGACCGCAAATGAGAGGGGCGAGGTGGATCTGCGCATCGCCGCCAACCCGGATGTGGCCGACCAGCTACTGGCGGGCCAGCTCGACGCCGCGATCATGGAATGGTGGCTACCTCACCCCGACTTCGAACACCGCCTCTGGCGGGTCGAGCCGCTGGTGCTTATCGTCAGCCCCGACCATGCGCTGGCTGAAGCAGGGTGCATAGAACGTGATCGTCTGGTGGACCTGCCGATGCTGGGAGGTGAACCGGGTAGCGGTACCGGACGGCTTCTGACCGAATACTTTGGCGAACTGGGCGTGCCTCGCAGCGGTATGCAGCTAGGCAGCACCGAGGCAGTCAAACAAGCAGTGAGGGCGGGACTCGGCGTGTCGTTGGTGATGGCTTCCGCAGTACAAGACGAAGTTCGCAGTGGCGCGCTGGTAGCTCTTCCCATCCCGGGGCTTGAAAAGCGTCTCCAACTGATCTGGCGCAAACCTCCCGGAAATCTGCACCCGCCGGGATTTGTGCGGCACTTATTGGAGGAGGCAGATCTAGCTGGATAAGGTGATGGATGGTTGCGATCCAGCGCTTGGCTTGTCAGCCTAGGGAAACTCTGAAAAAGACTTTCTGAT
>NZ_GL882721.1:21929-47457 GCF_000195655.1 Klebsiella sp. MS 92-3 | reverse complement strand
CCCATGCCAGGTTATGGCTGAGGATTATTCTGCAGCGTCAGCAGCAGTCCATCGCGGCGCATAGCGGCGGCTTCTTCCGGCTGATGCAGGCGGTCCAGGGCATCCGCCAGCCAGGCGTAATCAAAGGCATCCGGACGCTGCTTAAGCGCGGCGCGGAAGGCGATGCTGGCCTCCTGCCATTCGCCGTGCCGCATCAGCGACTGGCCCAGGGTGCTCCACAGCAGCGGACGGTCGCCAACGGCTTTGATCTGCTGGCGCAGCACTTTCTCAAGCTGTTCCGGGTTATTGGTCTTCAGACGCGGGATCGGCATCACCAGACGGTCATCATACTGTTTCTTCAGACCATCAATGATAATTTGCTGCGCGGTATCGTGATCGTCGCTCTCGATGAGGCGCTCGGCCATCGCCACCTGCAGCGGCACCATCGCCCGCGTTTTACGGCTCTGGTTGCGCCACCATTCGCGTAGTCCTTCGCTGCCGCCATCGGCCAGCGCTTTATCCATCAGGCCAACCCAGGCCAGCTGTTCCAGCGCCGCGCGGTGCGCTTCATCGCCGACGTTAGCTTTCGCCATCGACGGAATGATGTCCAGCAGCGACTGCCAGGCGCCGGTGCGGGTGTATGCCTGTTCGGCGAGGCGCAGCACTTCCGGATGACGCGGGGTAATTTCCAGCAGCTTATCGATGCCATGGCGCGCAGCGTGATTTTCATTACGCGCCAGCTGCAGGCGAACGCGAGTGATTTCCACCGGGATCAGGTCATCGCCCGCCAGCTCGGTGGCGCGCTCCAGATGCTGGTTGGCCCGCGCTTCATCGCCGCGCTGCTGGGCCGCTTCCGCCGCCAGCAGATAGTTCACCACCGGCTGTTCGGCGTGATCGGCATTTTTCGCCATCAGCTTCTCAACCTGCTGGTAATCACCTTCCGCCAGCTTAAGCAGCGCTTGCTCGGTTTGCTTACGCGCGCGACGGCGTTTACGGCCGACAAACCAGCCGCGCGTATGCGCCCCGGTGCGGAAAATGCGGCGCAGCAGCCATTCAATGGCGAACAGCACCACCATGGCGAGGATCAGGATGATCACCAGCCCGGTCACGCTGGTCTCGATATTGTAATTATCGGTCTGGATCAGGACGTAGCCCTGATGCCCGGCGATCATCGGGCCAAGCACGATCCCGGCGATCAACAGTGCGAAGAGTAAAAGAATTTTCAGCATGCGTTACTCTCCTTGCGGCGCAGCGGGGGCGGCCGGCGCAGCAGGTGCGGGCGAAGGCGCGCCGCCCGCGGTAACGGCAGGCTGCGCCATCAGGTTGCGCACTCGGGTCTGCATCAGTTTTTCCAGCAACGCCTGGCTCTGCAGCGTTTCCGGCACCGTCATGGTAATGCTTTGCTGACTGAGCTTATCCACCTCGTCGAGGAAGGCTTTGGTGGTGGCGTCATCGGTATCATAATAGGCGCGTACCCAGGTCGAGACGTTATCCAGCGACTGTTTCCAGGTCTCTTCCTGATGGCGCGGAACTGCCTGCGCGGCGACCAGCAGGCGAGAGCGAATATTTTCCCGCAGATAGATATCCTGATTCGGCGCCAGCAGCGGGACCGCCGTTTCATCGCGGCGGCGCACGGTGATAAAGCTGTCCATAAAGTTCTGCCAGCTTTTCTGCAGGTTGACGCGCCATTCGCTGATAGAGCTGGAAAGCTCATCGCTATCAGCGTCCATCGGCGAATCGTCATCGTTATTATCGGCCAGCCGCAGGTTATCGATTTGGTTCGCCAGCTGATTAACCTTGAGGATCATGCCGTCGTAGTCCACCTGGCTTACCGCGGAGAGGGTGGCGATGTCGTCGGTGATCGCCCGGCGGGCGCCGATGAGGCTTGGGTCGTTCATGTCGGCGAGGCTGGCGTCAGCGCTTTTCAGCAGCGCGGCGGCGGTGGTGACATCCTGATCGCTCCACAGCTTACGTCCCGCCAGCTTGACGAGGAAGTCGGCCTGGGCCAGCAGCCAGGTTTTGGCATCGCTACCGGAAATCACCGCCACTTTTTGCTGCAGCTCATCCAACTGTTTGGCCAGCGTCTCCTGCTGGTGTTTGGCTTCGTTTAGCTGGTCGGCCTGCTGTTTGATAACACCTTCCAGTTCACTTTTTTGATTTTCCTGCGCTTTTTGCAGCGCCGCGACCTGGCTTGCTAATTCAGAGGTAGTTGCGTTTTGCCGCGTGGCCTGTTGTTTATTCAGGCCATACAGGCCGATGCCGGCGGCTATCGCAATGGCGATAGCGATCGCGCTGAGCGCCAGGCTGGTTTTATTGCCTGCCTTCTTCTTCTCAGTGTTCTCTGGCTGTGGTGTGGTCTCCACGGCCTCCCTGGTCTCTTCAACCACGGCGGATTGATTTTGTTGTTCCGTCATTATGGCTTCCAATGTTGAGAGTTATTGTAATGCGCGTAGCAGCGCATCGTTGTCGGCGCTATCGGCAACCTGAATCTCCTGCCAGCCCAGTTCCCGGGCCTGAAGGGCCAGACGTTCGCTGACAACGACAACGCGGCAGTGCAGGAGCCACTGTTCGCGATACCATTGCGGTATTAACGACCATAGCTGCTGCA
Source organism: Klebsiella sp. MS 92-3 (assembly GCF_000195655.1). Taxonomy (NCBI): domain Bacteria; kingdom Pseudomonadati; phylum Pseudomonadota; class Gammaproteobacteria; order Enterobacterales; family Enterobacteriaceae; genus Klebsiella; species Klebsiella sp. MS 92-3. Next base: position 44,870 of record NZ_GL882721.1, on the reverse strand, counting down.
GCATCTCGCCGCTGGTGACCACCAGCGTGGTGACTCCGCGAGATTGCCAGCGCATCGCTTCTTCTGCGCCATCGTAATGTTTTGCACTACGTTGATAACATTCACAAAATGTGACCCTGGCGCCGCGCTCGGTCAGCGTCGCGCCTAAGAGTTCCCGTCCGCCATTGCCGCGTAGGATCAGCGCATTTTTCCCGGCAATGTTTTGTAATTCAGGTAATTGTAGCAAGACTTCGCTAATTTCCCGATCTAACGGGTAATGGATATGCTGCCCACTGACCGTATGCAGGGCCAGCGCCGTCGTGCGGCCAATGGCAAAATAGCGCGGAGAAGTGGGCCAGGGCAGGCCCTGCTGCTGCAGACGGGCATGGGCGAATTCCACCGCATGCTGGGATAGCGCAAATAGCAGATCGTCGGGCCCCAGTCGGGCAAGCGCATCGCCCAGCGCGGGAAGCTCCCTGCCAGGCGTAAATTCTATCAGCGGAAAGCTCCAGGCCACGCGTCCCATGGCCCGCAGACGGCTGACCAGCGCTTCTCCTTGCGGTAGTGGACGAGTGACCAGGATGCTCATCGCGGGGCTTCTCCATCATAAACCGCCGCGAGAATCTCGCGGGCGCCATTATCCAGAAGCTCTTCCGCCAGCGAGATGCCGAGGGCTTCCGCTTGTTCCGCTGGCCCGCGTCGTTCGCCGCGCACCAGCTGTGAACCATCCGGAGCGCCAACCAGCGCCCGCAGCCACAGTTCCCCGTCCTTCAGTTCCGCATAGCTGCCGATCGGCACCTGGCAGCCGCCTTCGAGGCGGGTGTTCATCGCCCGCTCGGCGCGCACGCGCACCGCCGTTTCCGTATGGTTGAGAGGCGCTAACAGCCCCCGGGTCCATGCATCATCAAGACGGCATTCGATGCCGACCGCGCCCTGGCCGACCGCCGGCAGAGATTGCTCAGGCGACAGCGGCTGGCGAATACGCGCTTCCAGCTGCAGGCGCTTCAGGCCGGCGGCGGCGAGGATGATGGCGTCGTACTCGCCGTTATCCAGCTTACTCAGCCGGGTACCGACGTTACCGCGCAGAGAGCGGATCGCCAGGTCCGGACGGGTGGCGGCCAGCTGGCACTGACGGCGTAAACTTGACGTGCCAACGACGCTGCCGGCCGGCAGTTCGTCAATCGAGGCATAGCGATTGGAGACAAACGCGTCGCGCGGATCGTCGCGCTCGCAGATAGTCACCAGCCCCAGGCCCTCCGGGAATTCCACCGGCACATCTTTCATCGAATGGACGGCGATATCGGCGCGCCCTTCGAGCATGGCGAGCTCTAACTCTTTCACAAATAAGCCTTTGCCCCCCACCTTTGCCAGCGGAGTATCAAGGATGACATCCCCGCGCGTGACCATCGGCACCAGCTCGACCTTCAGTCCGGGATGCGCTTGTTCCAGGCGCGCTTTAACATACTGCGCCTGCCATAGCGCAAGCGGGCTTTGCCGTGTGGCAATTTTCAAAACTTTGTCTAACATGCTTGTTACCGTCATTATCGACCACTATCCATCCTAACATTGTTGTCTTACGGATGTTAGTTTTCACGGTTTATGTGGGAGGTGGCTCCGGCCCACTCTTTTTTAACCTTTCATGCGCGTGGCGGTTGCCGGAGGCGTAGTGAGGAATTTACAGGTAATAAACGGTGCTACACTTGTATGTAGCGCATCTTTCTTTACGGTCAATGAGCAAGGTGTTAAATTGATCACGTTTTAAACCATTTGTCAGTCCGCTGCTCATCACAACCACACCGACGACGAATGGTGACGGTTTTTGTTGAAATACTGAAATCCTCCGTACTATTGTACCTCGGGTTTTTGAACATCAGGCGATATGTCTTGTACCTCTATATTGAGACACTGAAACAGAGACTGGATGCCATCAACCAATTGCGCGTGGATCGCGCGCTTGCTGCCATGGGACCCGCTTTCCAGCAGGTTTACAGTCTACTGCCAACGTTATTACATTATCATCACCCGCTGATGCCGGGTTACCTTGACGGTAACGTTCCCCGTGGCATTTGCCTCTACACGCCTGATGAAACCCAACGCCACTATCTTGAAGAACTGGAACTGCATCGCGGTATGCAGACTCAGGAGCCGCCGAAAGGCGAGCTGCCGATCACCGGCGTCTACTCGATGGGCAGTACTTCCTCCGTCGGCCAGAGCTGCTCTTCCGATCTTGATATCTGGGTATGTCACCAGGCCTGGCTGGATAGCGAAGAGCGCCAGCTGCTGCAGCGAAAATGCAGCCTGCTTGAGAGCTGGGCTGCCTCGCTCGGCGTGGAAGTCAGCTTCTTCCTGATCGACGAAAACCGTTTCCGTCATAACGAAAGCGGTAGCCTCGGCGGCGAAGACTGCGGTTCGACCCAGCATATCCTGTTGCTTGATGAGTTCTACCGCACCGCGGTGCGCCTCGCCGGCAAGCGTATTCTGTGGAATATGGTGCCGTGCGATGAAGAAGAGCATTACGATGATTACGTGATGGGGCTGTATGCCCAGGGCGTGCTGACGCCTAACGAATGGCTCGATCTCGGCGGCCTCAGTTCGCTGTCGGCGGAAGAGTACTTCGGCGCCAGCCTGTGGCAGCTGTATAAAAGTATCGACTCCCCCTATAAAGCGGTGCTGAAAACGCTGCTGCTGGAAGCCTACTCCTGGGAATACCCCAATAACCGCCTGTTAGCGAAAGATATCAAACAGCGTTTGCACGACGGGGAGATTGTCTCCTTCGGCCTCGACCCGTACTGCATGATGCTGGAGCGCGTGACCACCTATCTGCAGGCCATCGAAGATGAAACCCGCCTCGATCTGGTGCGCCGCTGCTTCTACCTGAAAGTTTGTGAAAAACTCAGCCGCGAACGCGCCTGCGTCGGCTGGCGTCGCGAAGTCGTCAGCCAGTTGGTGAATGCCTGGGGCTGGGACGAAAAGCGTCTGATGATGCTCGACAACCGCGCCAACTGGAAAATCGATGAAGTGCGCAAGGCGCACAACGAACTGCTCGACGCCATGATGCAGAGCTATCGTAATCTGATCCGCTTCGCGCGGCGCAATAACCTTAGCGTCTCCGCCAGCCCGCAGGATATTGGCGTGCTGACCCGTAAGCTGTATGCGGCCTTTGAAGCGCTGCCGGGGAAAGTGACGCTGGTAAACCCGCAAATTTCGCCGGATCTGTCGGAACCGAACCTGACCTTTATCCACGTGCCGCCGGGCCGCGCCAACCGTACCGGTTGGTATCTGTACAACCGCGCGCCGGACATGGAATCGATCATCAGCCATCAGCCGCTGGAATATAACCGTTATCTTAATAAGCTGGTGGCCTGGGCCTGGTTTAACGGCCTGCTGACCTCACGCACCCGCCTGTTTATTAAGGGCAACGGCATCGTCGATCTGGCGAAGCTGCAGGAGATGGTGGCTGACGTGTCGCACCACTTCCCGCTGCGCCTGCCGGCGCCGACGCCAAAGGCGCTGTACAGCCCGTGCGAAATCCGCCACCTGGCGATTATCGTCAACCTCGAATATGACCCAACCGCGGCCTTCCGCAACCAGGTGGTGCACTTCGATTTCCGTAAGCTGGATGTTTTCAGCTTCGGCGAAGAGCAAAAATGCCTGATCGGCAGCGTCGACCTGCTGTATCGCAACTCGTGGAACGAAGTGCGTACGCTGCACTTTAACGGCGAGCAGGCGATGATCGAGGCGCTGAAAACGATCCTCGGCAAAATGCACCAGGACGCCGCGCCGCCGGACAGCGTGGAGGTGTTCTGCTATAGCCAGCACCTGCGCGGCCTGATCCGCACCCGCGTGCAGCAGATGATCTCCGAATGTATCGAACTGCGTCTCTCCAGTACCCGCCAGGATACCGGGCGCTTCAAAGCGCTGCGCGTCTCCGGCCAGACGTGGGGGCTGTTCTTCGAGCGGCTTAACGTTTCGGTGCAGAAGCTGGAAAACGCCATTGAGTTCTACGGCGCTATCTCGCACAACAAGCTGCACGGGCTGTCGGTGCAGGTGGAAACCAATCACGTTAAGCTGCCGGCGGTGGTGGATGGCTTCGCCAGCGAAGGGATTATTCAGTTCTTCTTTGAAGACGCGGATAACAACGACAGCGGCTTTAACATCTATATTCTTGATGAGAGCAACCGCGCCGAGGTCTATCATCACTGCGAGGGCAGTAAAGAGGAGCTGGTGCGCGACGTCAGCCGCTTCTATTCGTCATCGCACGATCGTTTCACCTACGGCTCCAGCTTCATCAACTTCAACCTGCCGCAGTTCTATCAGATTGTCGAAGTAGACGGGCGCACCCAGGTGATCCCTTTCCGCACCCAGGCGATTGCCGCCGCGATACCCACCAGCCAGGACGTTACCGCCTCGCCGGTGCTGCAGCAGCGCTACTCGTAGATTTGGCCCGGATAAGGCGCGATGCGCCGCTATCCGGGAAACACGTCATTAACGGAACTTCACCGCCTCACCGGCCTGCTGGCTCGCCGCCTGCTCCAGCAGATCCCAGAAGGTTTCGCCGCTGCGATCGCAGATCCACTCGTCGCCTTTGAGATCGAAGTGATAGCCGCCCTGTTTGGTGGCCAGCCACACCTGGTGCAGCGGCTCCTGACGGTTAATAATGATTTTGCTGCCGTTTTCAAAGCTGATGGTCAGCACGCCGCCGTTGATTTCGCAGTCGATGTCGCTATCGCCGTCCCAGTCGTCCAGACGTTCTTCGATGGTCATCCACAGGCTATCGGCCAGGCGATGGAATTCACTGTCGTTCATAATTTGATTCTGCTTTTTTGATTTTTGAAGATGGGTCGCAGTATAGCGCGAAACAAAAGCGCGCGCAGTCGGATGCTAAAGGCTTGCTTTTACGTCTTCTCCTGCGATGATAGAAAGCAGAAAGAATGAATCACGGGCAACTATCAATGAAAAACGTTTTTCCTACGCTTGCCGTTTTGTTTGCGATCTTCAGCCTGACCGGCTGCGGTCTGAAAGGGCCTCTCTATTTCCCACCGGCGGACAAAACCGCGCCGCCGCCGACCAAACCGGTTAACCCTGGCATTCAGAGCGCAACGCCGGATCGTAACGATCGTGGCGATACCGGTGGTCCGAGCCAGGTCAATTACTAACGATAACGTTCTGTTCCGCGCAACTGGAGTAGATGATGCAGTTCTCTAAAATGCATGGCCTTGGCAACGATTTTATGGTCGTTGACGCGGTAACGCAGAATGTTTTTTTCTCGCCGGAGCTGATTCGCCGCCTGGCGGATCGCCACCTTGGCGTCGGGTTCGATCAGCTATTGGTCGTCGAACCGCCCTACGATCCGGATCTGGATTTCCACTACCGGATCTTTAACGCCGACGGCAGCGAAGTGTCGCAGTGCGGCAACGGCGCGCGCTGTTTTGCCCGCTTCGTCCGGCTGAAAGGCCTGACCAATAAACGTGATATCCGCGTGAGTACGGCCAACGGGCGTATGGTATTAAGCGTAACGGAAGACGATCTGGTGCGGGTGAACATGGGCGAGCCCAACTTCGAGCCGTCCCAGGTGCCGTTCCGCGCCAACAAAGCGGAAAAGACCTATATCATGCGTGCCGCCGAGCAGACAGTATTGTGCGGCGTGGTGTCCATGGGAAATCCGCACTGCGTCATCCAGGTTGATGATGTGGATACGGCGGCGGTGGAAACTCTCGGCCCGGTGATGGAAAGCCATGAGCGTTTTCCGGAGCGCGCCAATATCGGCTTTATGCAGGTGGTCGGTCGGTCTCATATCCGTCTGCGCGTCTACGAACGCGGCGCGGGGGAAACCCAGGCCTGCGGCAGCGGCGCCTGCGCCGCGGTGGCGGTGGGGATCCAGCAGGGGCTGCTGGCGGAAACGGTACGCGTGGAATTACCCGGCGGTCGTCTTGATATCGCCTGGAAAGGCCCGGGCCAGCCGCTGTTTATGACCGGCCCGGCGGCCCATGTCTATGATGGATTTATTCATTTATGAAACCAATCGGGGAAGAACAGCAGGAGGTTGCCAGCGCGTTGAACGATCGCGCAGTGGTGGACTATCTGTTGCAACATCCTGAATTTTTTATTCGTAATGCCGCCCAGGTCGAACATCTCCGCGTCCCGCATCCGGTCCGCGGTACGATTTCGCTGGTGGAGTGGCACATGATGCGGGCGCGTAACCATATTCATGTGCTGGAAGAAAATATGTCGCTGCTGATGGAGCAGGCGGTCGCTAATGAAAGCCTGTTCCAGCGCCTGCTGCAGCTGCAAACGCGGCTGGCGGCGGCGGAGAGCCTTGACGATATGCTCAACCGCCTTCACCGCTGGGCACGCGAGCTGGGGCTGGCGGGCGCCACGGTGCGCCTGTTTCCTGACTGCTGGCGCCTCGGCGCGCCCTCGAAGTTTACCCATCTGGCATTAAACCGGCAGGCGTTTGAGCCGATCCGTATTCAACGTCTGGGCCAGGCGCGCCACTATCTTGGACCGCTGAACGGCCCGGAGCTGCTGGTGGTGCTGCCGGAGGCGAAGGCCATTGGGTCTGTGGCGATATCGCTGCTGGGGGGCGATAATGCCCCGGGGGTGATGCTCTTCAGCAGCCGCGATGCGCAGCATTATCAGCCAGGGCAGGGGACGCAGCTGTTGCAGGAGATTGCCCAGATGCTGCCCGGCCTGCTGGAGCGCTGGATTGAACGCGCATGACCGATTCTCCTCTCTTCTCCGCCGTCGCCCGCTTTCTTCGCCATCTTGGCGTTGAACGCCAGCTCAGCCCGATCACGTTACTGAATTACCAGCGACAGCTGGACGCGCTGATCGCCCTGGCGGATGAGGCGGGCCTGAAAAGCTGGTCGCAGTGCGATGCCGCTCAGGTGCGAAGCTTTGCGGTGCGTAGTCGCCGCGCGGGGTTAGGCCCGGCAAGCCTGGCGCTTCGCCTGTCGGCGCTGCGCAGTTTCTTCGACTGGCTGGTCGGCCAGGGCGAGCTCAGCGCCAATCCGGCGAAGGGGATTGCCGCGCCGAAAATTCCCCGCCACCTGCCAAAAAATATTGACGTCGATGACGTCAATCGACTGCTGGATATCGATCTCAACGATCCGCTGGCGGTGCGCGATCGGGCGATGCTGGAGGTGATGTACGGCGCGGGATTGCGTTTGTCCGAACTGGTCAACCTGGATATCAAACACCTCGATCTCGAAAGCGGTGAGGTCTGGGTGATGGGCAAAGGCAGCAAAGAGCGCCGTTTACCGATCGGTCGCAACGCGGTGGCATGGATTGAGCACTGGCTGGATTTGCGCGGCCTGTTCGGTACCGACGACGACGCGCTGTTTTTGTCGAAGCTGGGCAAACGTATTTCGGCGCGTAACGTACAGAAGCGATTCGCCGAGTGGGGCATTAAGCAGGGGCTGAACAGCCATGTGCACCCGCACAAGCTGCGCCACTCCTTTGCCACCCATATGCTGGAGTCGAGCGGCGATCTGCGCGGCGTGCAGGAGCTGCTGGGGCATGCTAACCTCTCCACCACCCAAATCTATACCCATCTTGATTTTCAACACCTTGCCTCGGTGTACGATGCCGCGCATCCGCGCGCTAAACGGGGGAAATAATGCGTTTTTACCGACCTCTGGGCCAGATTTCCGCGCTGACGTTTGACCTGGACGATACCCTTTACGATAACCGCCCGGTGATTGACCGGACGATGCACGAGTCGCTGGCCTTTGTGCGCAGCTACCATCCTTCGCTCAGCCAGTTCGACGCCCATGAGCTTAATCAGCTGCGTCAGACGCTGCTGGCTGCTGAACCTGAGATTTATCATGACGTGACCGTCTGGCGCCACCGTGCGCTGGAGTTAGGTATGCGTAATGCCGGGCTCTCCGCCGAAGCGGCGAAAGCGGGGGCCGATGCGGCGATGGAACACTTCGCTCACTGGCGCAGCCGCGTCGATGTTCCGCAGGAGACCCACGATACGCTGGCGAAGCTGGCGGAGAAGTGGCCGCTGGTGGCGATTACCAATGGCAACGCCCGCCCGGAACTGTTCGGTCTGAGCGACTATTTCCGCTTCGTGCTGCGCGCCGGGCCGGATGGCCGCTCCAAGCCGTTTGCCGACATGTACCACCTTGCGGCGGAGCGTCTGAATGTGCCGCTCGGGCAGATTCTGCACGTCGGCGATGATCTGACCACCGACGTGGCCGGCGCTATTCGCTGTGGGATGCAGGCCTGCTGGATCAAACCGCAAGGCGCGGACCTGATGCACACCGCGGACAGCCGCCTGCTGCCGCATATTGAAATTTCACGGTTGGCATCTCTGACCTCGCTGATATAATCACCAGTCACTCTGTATATATTAACAGGGGTTCGTGGAACCCCTTCTCTTCCGGCGGTGCCAATGGACGTTTCTTACCTGCTCGACAGCCTTAATGACAAACAGCGTGAAGCCGTAGCGGCCTCGCGCACCAATATGCTGGTTCTGGCAGGGGCGGGCAGTGGTAAGACGCGCGTTCTGGTGCACCGTATCGCCTGGCTGCTGAGCGTGGAGAACTGTTCCCCGTATTCCATTATGGCGGTGACCTTTACCAACAAAGCGGCGGCGGAGATGCGTCACCGTATCGGCCAGCTGATGGGCACCACCCAGGGCGGCATGTGGGTGGGCACCTTCCACGGCCTGGCGCACCGTTTGCTGCGCGCGCACCATCTGGATGCCAACCTGCCGCAGGACTTCCAAATCCTCGACAGCGAAGACCAGCTGCGTCTGCTGAAGCGTCTGATTAAGGCGATGAACCTCGATGAGAAACAGTGGCCGCCGCGCCAGGCGATGTGGTACATCAACAGCCAGAAAGATGAAGGGCTGCGCCCGCATCATATTCAGAGCTACGGCAACCCGGTCGAGCAGACCTGGCAGAAGGTCTATCAGGCCTATCAGGAAGCCTGCGACCGCGCCGGGCTGGTGGATTTCGCCGAGCTGCTGCTGCGCGCCCACGAGCTGTGGCTGAACAAACCGCATATCCTGCAGCACTATCGTGAGCGTTTCACCAATATCCTTGTCGATGAATTTCAGGACACCAACAACATCCAGTACGCCTGGATCCGCCTGCTGGCGGGCGATACCGGCAAAGTGATGATCGTTGGCGATGATGACCAGTCGATTTATGGCTGGCGCGGCGCGCAGGTCGAGAACATTCAGCGCTTCCTCAACGACTTCCCCGGCGCGGAAACCATCCGCCTGGAGCAGAACTATCGCTCGACCAGCAATATTCTCAGCGCTGCCAACGCCCTGATTGAAAACAACAACGGTCGGCTGGGCAAAAAGCTGTGGACCGACGGCGCCGACGGCGAGCCGATTTCGCTGTACTGCGCCTTCAACGATCTCGACGAAGCGCGCTTTGTGGTGAACCGAATTAAAACCTGGCAGGAGAACGGCGGCGCGCTGGAGCAATGCGCCATTCTCTATCGCAGTAACGCCCAGTCGCGCGTGCTGGAAGAGGCCCTCCTGCAGGCCAGCATGCCGTACCGTATCTACGGCGGCATGCGCTTCTTCGAGCGTCAGGAAATCAAAGACGCGCTCTCTTACCTGCGCCTTATCGCCAACCGCAACGACGACGCGGCGTTCGAGCGAGTGGTTAATACGCCGACCCGCGGCATTGGCGACCGCACGCTGGACGTGGTGCGCCAGACGTCGCGCGATCGCCAGCTGACGCTGTGGCAGGCCAGTCGCGAGCTATTGAAAGAAAAAGCGCTGGCCGGTCGCGCCGCCAGCGCCCTGCAGCGCTTTATGGAGCTGATTGACGCGCTGGCGCAGGAGACCACCGATATGCCGCTGCACGTTCAGACCGATCGGGTGATTAAAGACTCCGGCCTGCGCGCGATGTACGAGCAGGAGAAAGGCGAGAAGGGCCAGACCCGTATTGAAAACTTAGAGGAGCTGGTGACGGCGACGCGCCAGTTCAGCTACAACGAAGAAGATGAAGATCTGATGCCGCTGCAGGCGTTCCTCTCCCACGCCGCGCTGGAAGCGGGCGAGGGGCAGGCGGACACCTGGCAGGACGCGGTTCAGCTGATGACCCTGCACTCGGCGAAAGGGCTGGAGTTCCCGCAGGTGTTCATCGTCGGCGTCGAAGAAGGGATGTTCCCGAGCCAGATGGCCCTAGATGAAGGCGGCCGCCTGGAGGAGGAGCGTCGCCTGGCCTACGTCGGCGTAACGCGCGCCATGCAGAAGCTGACGCTGACCTATGCGGAAACCCGCCGTCTGTACGGGAAAGAGGTTTATCACCGCCCGTCGCGCTTTATCGGCGAGCTGCCGCAGGAGTGCGTAGAAGAAGTGCGTCTGCGAGCCACGGTGAGCCGCCCGGTAAACCATCAGCGACTGGGCGCGCCGATTGCCGAGAGCGATACCGGCTACAAGTTAGGCCAGCGCGTACGGCATCCGAAGTTTGGCGAAGGCACTATTGTCAACCTCGAAGGCAGCGGCGAGCACAGCCGACTGCAGGTGGCTTTTCAGGGCCAGGGAATCAAATGGCTGGTGGCGGCTTACGCCCGGCTGGAGGCAGTGTAACTTTAAGAAAAATATCATTATTTTGTAATATTCTGCTACCTTTATACGTTAAGGCGCCTGATTTGCGCTTTCGCGTTCCGTTGCGTGTTGACGCCGATTTTGCGCTGGCGTAACATGCGCGCACGATTACGCTAAGAGGACATTCGCCTTGGACACACCCAGTAGATGCTGGCTCAACTTCCTGTCATTCAGGAACAACTCCTAAGGCTATCCTCTTATGCTGATAGCCTTAGCGGTTGTCAGCGACCTGCCCCATTCCCGTCGCGCTGAGTCAGGCTTAATGGTCTGAAACCCAATTTGTTTCTGTGTGCCCACCGAACTGTCCGATAATTTTTTTGCATTGGGAGTCCCGGTCATGCTGAGCGCATTTCAACTGGAAAACAATCGTTTAACGCGCCTGGAAGCCGATGAGATCAAACACCTCGCCAGCTCGGTGTGGGTCGATCTGGTCGAGCCTGACGACGATGAGCGAAGCCGCGTGCAGACGGAACTGGGTCAAAACCTGGCGACGCGCCCGGAACTGGAAGATATCGAAGCCTCCGCGCGTTTCTTTGAAGATGAAGACGGGTTACACATCCACTCGTTCTTCTTTTTTGAAGATGCCGACGATCACGCCGGCAACTCTACCGTGGCGTTTACCATCCGCGAAGGCCGCCTGTTCACACTGCGCGAGCGCGAACTACCCGCTTTCCGCCTCTACCGTATGCGCGTGCGTAACCAGACGCTGGTCGACGGCAACGCCTACGAACTGCTGCTCGACCTGTTCGAGACCAAAATCGAGCAGCTGGCGGATGAAATTGAAAACATCTACAGCGACCTGGAAAAGCTGAGCCGCGTCATTATGGAAGGCCATCAGGGCGACGAGTACGACGAAGCGCTGTCGACGCTGGCGGAACTGGAAGATATCGGCTGGAAGGGGCGACTCTGTCTGATGGATACCCAGCGCGCGCTGAACTTCCTCGTGCGCAAGGCGCGCCTGCCGGCGGGCCAGCTGGAGCAGGCGCGGGAGATCCTGCGCGATATCGAATCTCTGCTGCCGCACAACGAATCGCTGTTCCAGAAGGTGAACTTCCTGATGCAGGCGGCGATGGGTTTTATCAATATCGAGCAGAACCGCATCATCAAGATCTTCTCGGTGGTCTCGGTGGTATTCCTGCCGCCAACTCTGGTGGCCTCCAGTTACGGGATGAACTTTGAATTTATGCCCGAACTACACTGGAGCTTTGGTTATCCGGGAGCCATCGTGTTTATGATGCTGGCCGGCCTGGCGCCATATCTCTACTTCAAGCGTAAAAACTGGCTGTAAAAAAAGGGAGCGTCGGCTCCCTTCTTTACTGGCTGATGCAGGCTTAGCCTCTGCGCAACCGGCGTTGGGTATACAGCGCATCGACGATAAACACCGCCAGCGCGACCCAGATAAAGCCAAAGGTCACCATTTTATCCTTGCCCGGCACTTCGCCGTAGAACGTCACCGCCAGCAGGAACATCAGCGTTGGGCCGATGTACTGGAAAAAGCCCAGCGTGGAGAGCCGCAGACGCGTTGCCGCCCCGGTAAAGCACAGCAAAGGGATGGTGGTCACCACGCCCGCGGCCATCAGCAGCAGATTGAGCGACCAGGGGTTCTCGCCCATATGGCTGGTCGGGCTGTCGGTGATGCCGAACAACCAGATTGCCGCCACCGGCAGCAGCCACAGCGTTTCCACCAGCATGCCGGTTTGCGCATCGACAGCAATTTTCTTTCGCACCAGGCCGTAAAAGGCAAAACTGAAAGCCAGCCCAAGACCGATTATCGGCAGCGAACCAAAGGTCCACAGCTGGACCAGCACGCCGCAAAAGGCGAGGAGCACCGCCAGCCACTGCAGACGACGGAAGCGTTCGCCGAGGAAAATCATCCCCAACAAAATATTCACCAGCGGGTTGATAAAGTAGCCGAGGCTGGCTTCCAGCATATGGTGGTTATTCACCGCCCAGATGAACAACAGCCAGTTACCGCCGACCAGCACTGCCGAGAGCGCCAGCAGGAAGATCTTGCGCGGCGTTTTCAGCAGCTTTTTCACCTGTGGCCACTGGCGGCTGACGCTGATGAGCGCCACCATGAAGAAGAAAGACCAGATCACGCGATGGGTCAAAATTTCATCGGCGGGAACATAGTAGATAAGTTTGAAGTACGCTGGCGCGATACCCCAGATAAAGTAGGCGGCGAGGGCCAGAATGATCCCCAACCGCGTCTGTTTCGCATCCATCGGTAAAATCCATTGCCAAAGAGAGTGATGTTACTCGATTTTGGCCAATCAACCCACCATATAGGTGGCCGTTGCGCTGGCAATATAGACCTGAGCTTCGTTATGCAGTTCCACGCGGGCAACCGCCACTTTATTGCCGGCGCGCAGCAGGGTGCTGGTGGCGGTAAATCGTTCGCCGCGGCCCGGACGCAGGTAGTCCACGCGCAGGTCGATGGTTCCCATACGGGAAAGCCGTTGGCGCAACTCTTCTTCGTTGATGGTGTCATGGCGGGTAAGGGTACTGCCGACGCAGACCAGGCCAGCGGCAACGTCCAGCGCGGAGGCGATCACCCCGCCATGCAGAATGCTTTGCGCCCAGTTGCCGACCATCATCGGCTGATTATTAAAGCTAAGCTGGGCAAACGCTTTTTCGTAGCGTTCCAGTTCGAGACCGAGGGCGCGGTTAAACGGCATGTGATAGACGAAAATCTCCCCTACCAGTTTCAGGGCTGCTTCGGCAGTAAGTTCAGACATAACACCGGTTCCATTCGTTAATAAAATGTTGATTTTATGCTTCTAAAATATTGATTTCCACTTTCGGAGCGGATTAGGGGGCAGGTGATTAATAAACAGGTAGAATGGCTTCAGGTTAAACAAAAATAAAAACTATTTTTCAGGAGACCAGCATGCGTATCTCTTTGGCCTGCCTGGTGGCGCTGTGCGCGCTACCGGCCGGTGTTATGGCGCAGGACGCGTCGGTACACGACAAACCGGCAGTGCGCGGCAGCATTATCGCCAACCTGCTCCAGGACCATGATAATCCTTTCCTGCTCTACCCTTATGAGAGCAACTATCTGCTCTATACGTGGACCAGCGACCTCAATAAAGAGGCGATCCGCAGTTATGACTGGGCCGAAAATGCCCGTAAAGATGAAGTGAAGTTTCAGCTAAGCCTGGCGTTCCCGCTGTGGCGCGGTATCCTGGGCGATAATTCGCTGCTGGGCGCGTCCTATACCCAGAAATCCTGGTGGCAGCTCTCTAACAGCAAAGAGTCGGCGCCGTTTCGCGAAACCAATTATGAACCCCAGCTGTTTTTGGGCTTTGCGACCGACTACCAGTTTGCCGGCTGGACGCTGCGCGATATCGAGATGGGGTATAACCACGACTCGAATGGGCGTTCCGACCCCACCTCGCGCAGCTGGAATCGGCTTTATGCCCGCCTGATGGCGCAAAACGGTAACTGGCTGGTGGAAGTGAAGCCCTGGTATGTGGTGGGCAACACCGATGATAACCCGGATATCACCAAATATATGGGCTATTACCGGCTGAAGGTGGGCTACCAGCTGGGAGAGGCGATCCTCAGCGCGCAGGGGCAATACAACTGGAACACCGGCTACGGCGGGGCGGAACTTGGCGTGAGCTATCCCATTACCAAACATGTTCGCGCCTATACGCAGATCTACAGCGGCTATGGCGAGTCGCTTATCGACTATAACTTTAACCAAACGCGCGTCGGCGTCGGGCTAATGCTCAACGATCTGTTTTAATCGTTGCACTCTGGCTCGCAGGCGCTGAAAATAGCGCCTGTTTTCTTTTCAGGCAAATGGGGTCAACGTGGCACAGGCGGAAGTATTAAATCAGGAATCGCTGGCTAAGCAGGTTTTACAAGAGACCTTCGGCTACCAGCAGTTCCGTCCTGGCCAGGAAACGATTATCGAGACGGCGCTCGAAGGCCGGGACTGCCTGGTGGTCATGCCGACCGGTGGCGGCAAGTCGCTGTGCTATCAGGTGCCGGCGCTGGTCATGGGCGGTCTGACGGTCGTGGTCTCACCGCTGATCTCGCTGATGAAGGACCAGGTCGATCAGCTGCTGGCCAACGGCGTGGCGGCGGCTTGTCTGAACTCGACGCAAAGCCGCGAGCAGCAGCAGGAGGTGATGGCCGGCTGCCGCAGCGGGCAGGTTCGTCTGCTGTATATCGCGCCGGAACGGCTGATGCTGGATAACTTTCTTGAGCATCTGGCGAACTGGAACCTGGCGATGCTGGCGGTAGACGAGGCGCACTGTATCTCGCAGTGGGGCCATGACTTCCGTCCGGAATATGCCGCGCTGGGCCAGCTGCGTCAGCGGATGCCGCAGATCCCGTTTATGGCGTTGACCGCCACCGCCGATGATACCACCCGCCGCGATATCGTCCGCCTGCTGGGGCTTAACGATCCGCTGATTCAGGTCAGCAGCTTCGACCGGCCAAACATCCGCTATATGCTGATGGAGAAATTCAAGCCGCTCGATCAGCTGATGCGCTACGTTCAGGAGCAGCGCGGCAAATCGGGCATTATCTACTGCAACAGCCGTTCGAAAGTGGAAGACACCGCCGCCAGGCTGCAAAGCCGCGGTATTAGCGCGGCGGCTTACCATGCCGGTCTGGAAAACGACGTGCGCGCCGAGGTGCAGGAGAAATTCCAGCGCGACGATCTGCAGATCGTGGTGGCGACGGTGGCCTTCGGGATGGGCATTAACAAGCCGAACGTCCGCTTTGTGGTGCATTTTGATATTCCGCGCAATATTGAATCCTACTATCAGGAGACCGGCCGCGCCGGGCGTGATGGCCTGCCGGCGGAAGCGATGCTGTTTTACGATCCGGCGGATATGGCGTGGCTGCGCCGCTGTCTGGAAGAAAAACCCGCCGGGCCGCTACAGGATATCGAACGGCATAAGCTGAATGCGATGGGGGCGTTTGCCGAAGCGCAGACCTGTCGCCGTCTGGTGCTGCTGAACTATTTTGGCGAAGGGCGTCAGGAGCCGTGCGGCAACTGCGATATCTGTCTTGACCCGCCAAAGCAGTACGATGGCTTAATGGACGCCCGCAAGGCGCTTTCAACGATTTACCGGGTCAATCAACGCTTCGGAATGGGTTACGTGGTGGAGGTCCTGCGCGGGGCCAACAACCAGCGCATCCGAGAGATGGGCCACGATAAGCTGCCGGTTTACGGTATCGGCCGGGAGCAAAGTCACGAGCACTGGGTGAGCGTGATCCGCCAGCTGATCCACCTTGGGCTGGTGACGCAGAATATCGCCCAGCACTCCGCGCTGCAGCTGACCGAAGCCGCGCGACCGGTGCTGCGTGGCGAAGTGCCGCTGCAGCTCGCCGTGCCGCGTATCGTGGCGCTGAAGCCAAAGGCGATGCAGAAATCCTTTGGCGGCAATTACGACCGTAAACTGTTCGCCAAGCTGCGCAAATTACGTAAAGCGATCGCCGACGAAGAGAACATCCCGCCATATGTGGTCTTCAACGACGCGACGCTTATCGAGATGGCCGAACAATCGCCGCTGACCGCCGGCGAAATGCTCAGCGTCAACGGCGTGGGGACACGCAAGCTCGAGCGTTTCGGGAAGCCGTTTATGGCGCTGATTCGGGCGCATGTTGATGGCGACGATGAGTAGTCAGCTGGCTGAAAAAGTGCCAGAATAGTTTCTCTCTTCATTATTTTCCTGCGAGTTAACTATGCTGATGCTTTTCCTCACCGTGGCGCTGGTGCATATCATTGCGCTGATGAGCCCGGGGCCGGACTTTTTCTTTGTCTCACAAACGGCCATCAGCCGCTCGCGCAGAGAGGCGATGATGGGTGTGCTGGGGATCACCTGCGGCGTCATGGTCTGGGCGGGAGTGGCGCTGCTCGGCCTGAACCTGATCCTCGCCCGGATGGCGTGGCTGCATAACATTATAATGGTCGGCGGGGGCCTGTATCTATGCTGGATGGGCTACCAGATGCTGCGTGGCGCGCTGAAAAAAGAGAAGGTGGCCTCGGCGGAGCCGCAGGTGGAGCTGGCCCGCAGCGGACGCAGCTTCGTGAAGGGATTGCTGACCAATCTGGCGAATCCGAAAGCGATTATCTACTTCGGCTCGGTGTTTTCGCTGTTCGTGGGTGACAGCGTCGGCGCCGGCGCGCGCTGGGGCATTTTCCTGCTGATTATCGTTGAGACGCTGGCCTGGTTTATGGTGGTTGCCAGCCTGTTCGCCCTGCCGGGGATGCGCCGCGGCTATCAGCGGATGGCGAAGTGGATCGACGGTATCGCCGGTACGCTGTTTGCGGGCTTCGGCATCCACCTGATTATCTCGCGTTAACCGGCATGCTGTTTCCCACCCGGTTGTTTCCGGGTGGGAAAGTATCAGTGGCGAAGCCGCTGCAGCTCGTCTTCAGACAGACCGGTCATTTCCATAATCGCCTGGTCATCAATACCGCGATTGCGCATCGCTTCGGCAACCTGCACCAGAGCCTGGTGTTTCCCTTCTTTTATGCCTTGCTGTACGCCTTCCCTGATGCCTTTCTCCATACCTTCTGCAAGCCATGTTTCCGCCAGCGTCATCAGTAATCCTCCATGCTGCGGCACGCGCTGTGCCAGCCCGTACAAGAGTGTCCGAGTATCTTCGGCATCCCCTGCCTGAGCCATATAGTTTACCAATACGGTGATTTGTTGTCCGCTCATCTGCTCCAGCATTAAGAGGTGGGTCAACTTATCCAGCAATTGCGCCATATCGCGCTGGCGGATGTGCTTTTGCACCAGCGTCAGGGCTGCCATGCTGCGGTGCTGCATGATGTCGTCGTCGGGGATCACCGTGATATCGACCAGCGGAAACGCCCCGCTATAGAGCTGGCTGGCGGTCTCAGGATCGGCAAAATTATCCAGCCAGCGCATCGACCAGGGATAGGGGCTGCGTCGTCCCTGATAGAAGAGAATAGGGATAACCAGAGGCAGCGTTTTATGGCCGCTCTCCAGGTGCCGCTGCATGGCGGCGATGGCATAGCGCATTAAGCGAAAGGCCATCAGCTTATCGGGTGCGCTCTGGTGCTCGATCAGAACATGGACATAGCCCGCACCGCGGGTGGTTTCCAGCGAATAAAGGATATCGCTGTAGTAAGGTCTGAGATCGTCTTCGAGAAAGCTGCCGGATTCCAGACGCAGGGTGTCCAGTTTGCAGATCTGTGTTAACGACGGAGGCAGGTGGAGCTCGATAAAATCGCGCGCCGTCTCTGCCCGTGAGAGAAAAGTTTTAAATACCGCATCATGAGGGGTCGCCGTTTCCGCCATTGCCGTTCATCCGTGAATCACGTATCTGGCGGCATCCTGGCACGGCGGGTTCAGCGCCGACAGCGGGCAAAAAAATTAATTACCCACTTTGCGCGCCGGCTCGCGCAGAGAGAAAGCGTCGTT
This sequence comes from Klebsiella sp. MS 92-3, assembly GCF_000195655.1. Taxonomy (NCBI): domain Bacteria; kingdom Pseudomonadati; phylum Pseudomonadota; class Gammaproteobacteria; order Enterobacterales; family Enterobacteriaceae; genus Klebsiella; species Klebsiella sp. MS 92-3. The sequence goes on along the minus strand of NZ_GL882721.1, from coordinate 26,897 downwards.
CACCTCGCGAACCTCTCTTTGCGAGCGAGATTCCATGATTCAGGCATGGCGGGCGGAGGCGAGCAGCGCCCCGACCAGCATAAACAGTGAACCAAAGACTTTGTTCAACGCCTTCATCTGCTTTGGCCCTTTGATCCATGCGGAAATGCGCTGCGCCAGGGTCGCATAGCCAATCATCACAATGATATCGACGACGATGGTGGTGACGCCCAGAACGAGATATTGCATCACCTGCGGCTGGTGCGGCAGGATAAACTGCGGAAACAGGGCGGCCAGAAAAACAATGCTTTTGGGATTGGTGAGATTTACGAACACCGCGCGCTGGAACAGTTTGCCGCGCGTCTGCGCCTTCGCCAGCGTATTCAGGTCGATCGCCCCTGCCGCCCGCCATTGCTGGATACCCAGCCAGATCAGGTAGGCGGCGCCGGCCCATTTTAGCACCTCAAAGGCCAGCACCGAGCGGGAGAAGAGAGTGCCGAGACCAACGCCAACCAGCACGATATGAATGGCCAGCCCGGTCTGCAAACCGGCAATCGACGCCGCCGCGCCGCGGTATCCGTGGTTAATGGAGGTGGTCATGGTATTAATCGCTCCGGAACCCGGCGACAGGCTGAGAATAATTGATGTCAGCAGGTAGGCGAACCACCACTCAATGGTCATGAGAAACTCCCTGATTGTCTGTTTTTATGCCACAATACGCTATTGTGTCAGCATTGTGTGATACACGGTAAAAAAACGATTTTCAGCGGTTAACAGGGGTGTAAACCCGATGTTTGGGCAGAAAAAGGACTGGGAAACACGAGAAAACGCGTTTGCGGCCTTTAGCATGGGGCCGCTGACGGATTTCTGGCGACAGCGCGAAGAAGCTGAATTTAAAGGCGTCGACGATGTACCGGTACGCTTTGTCCGCTTTTGCGCGCAACATAACGATCGTCTGGTGTTGATTTGCCCCGGGCGCATTGAAAGCTACGTGAAGTATGCTGAAGTGGCCTACGATCTCTTTCACTGCGGCTTTGACGTGATGATCATTGACCATCGCGGGCAGGGACGCTCGGGCCGCCTGCTCTCAGATACCCACCGCGGACACGTGGTTAACTTCAGCGACTATGTTGATGACCTGGCCGCGCTCTGGCAGCAGCAGGTGGTTCCTGGACACTGGCGAAAACGGTTTATCCTTGCCCATTCTATGGGCGGAGCGATTGCCACGCTTTTTCTGCAACGTTACCGGGCGCATTGCGATGCAATAGCGCTCTGCGCGCCGATGTTCGGGATTATCATTCGGCTGCCGGACTGGATGGTGCGCCATATTCTCGACTGGGCTGAGGGCCATCAGCGCATTCGCGAAGAGTATGCTATCGGCACCGGGCGCTGGCGGGCGCTGCCTTTTGCCGTTAACGTGCTGACGCACAGTCGGCAACGCTATCGTCGCAACCTGCGCTTCTATGCCGATGAGCCGCGGCTGCAGGTCGGCGGTCCGACCTGGCACTGGGTGCGTGAGGGCATGCTGGCCGGCGACGAAGTGCTGGCGAATGTGGAAAAAGATACCGCCCCGACGCTGCTTTTACAGGCGGAGGAGGAGCGGGTGGTCGATAATCTGATGCACGACCGCTATTGCGAATTACGGGCCGCTGCCGGCCATCCCTGTGAGGGCGGTAAGCCGCTCGTCATTGAAGGGGCATATCATGAGATCCTTTTTGAAAAGGACGCTATGCGCTCAGTCGCGCTCAATGCCATCGTCGAGTTTTTCAATCGACATACTTAATCCGACGATAACGCTCGTCGCCCTGCTTAGAGGTTAACTTTTTTATGTACCAGGTTGTTGCGTCTGATTTAGACGGCACGCTGCTTTCCCCCGATCATTTCCTGACCCCGTATGCCAAAGAGACGCTGAAGCTGCTTACCGCCCGTGGGATCAATTTCGTCTTCGCCACCGGCCGTCACTACATCGACGTCGGGCAAATCCGCGATAATCTCGGCATCCGGTCGTACATGATCACCTCTAACGGCGCCCGCGTTCACGATAGCGATGGTCAGCAAATCTTTGCCCATAACCTCGATCGCGATATTGCCGCCGACCTGTTTGAGATCGTGCGTAACGACCCGAAAATCGTCACTAACGTTTATCGGGAAGACGAGTGGTATATGAACCGCCATCGTCCGGAAGAGATGCGCTTCTTCAAGGAGGCGGTGTTTAACTACAAGCTGTATGAGCCGGGCGAACTGGATCCGCAGGGGATCAGCAAAGTATTCTTTACCTGCGAGGATCATGAGCATCTGCTGCCGCTGGAGCAGGCGATGAACGCCCGCTGGGGCGATCGGGTGAACGTCAGCTTCTCCACCTTAACCTGCCTGGAAGTTATGGCGGGTGGGGTATCGAAGGGGCATGCGCTGGAGGCGGTGGCGAAGATGCTCGGCTACACTCTTTCCGATTGCATCGCCTTCGGCGACGGTATGAACGACGCTGAGATGCTGTCGATGGCTGGCAAAGGCTGCATCATGGCCAACGCCCACCAGCGGCTGAAGGATCTGCATCCGGAACTGGAAGTGATCGGCAGTAACGCCGACGATGCTGTCCCGCACTACCTGCGTAAGCTATACCTCGACTGAAAAAGATTGACGACTGGCGAATAAGTGTCCAGTCGTCAACCTGACTCTTCGCTACAATGCCTGTTCTTTATCCAACGAGACGACCATTGTGGCGCTGTTAATTATCACCACTATCCTGTGGGCCTTTTCTTTTAGCCTGATTGGCGAATACCTGGCCGGTAGCGTCGACAGCTATTTTTCGGTGCTGATGCGCGTGGGCCTGGCGGCGCTGGTGTTCCTGCCTTTCCTGCGCACGCGCGGCCAGTCGCCGCGCACGATCGTGCTCTATATGCTGGTGGGCGCGATGCAGCTAGGCATCATGTACCTGCTGGCTTTCCGCGCCTATCTCTATCTGACGGTCTCGGAATTTCTGCTGTTTACCGTGTTTACTCCCCTGTATATCACACTGATCTACGACCTGCTCAGCGGACGTAAGCTGCGCTGGGGCTATCTGCTGAGTGCCGCGCTGGCGGTGCTGGGGGCGGCGATTATCCGCTATGACAAAGTCAGCGATCATTTCTGGACCGGGCTGTTACTGGTACAGCTGTCAAACCTCTGCTTCGCCATCGGTATGGTGGGGTATAAGCGTCTGATGGAGGTGCGTCCGATGCCGCAGCACAATGCCTTTGCCTGGTTCTATGTCGGGGCCTTTATCGTGGCGGTGGCGGCGTGGTTTATGCTCGGCAACGCCCAGAAGCTGCCGACCACCACGCTGCAGTGGAGCGTGCTGGTGTGGCTCGGCGTGGTGGCTTCCGGGCTGGGTTACTTTATGTGGAACTATGGCGCCACCCAGGTGGATGCCGGCACGCTGGGGATCATGAATAACGTCCATGTCCCCGCCGGGCTGCTGGTTAACCTTGCCATCTGGCAGGAGCAGCCGCACTGGCCGAGCTTTATTAGCGGAGCGTTGGTGATCCTGGCCTCGCTGTGGGTCCATCGCCGCTGGGTCGCTCCGCACTCCGGACAAACGGCAGATGATCGCAGGCGTGGTTCCGCGCAGAGCGAATAAACGCTTCGGTGACCGGTTGACGCTGTTCGCCATCGCGAACGGCCGCGTACAACCGGCTCCATAATCCCTCACCCAGGGTTTTGGTGACCACCAGGCCCTGGCGTTCAAAGCTTTCCACCACCCAGTGCGGCAGCGCGGCGATGCCCATCCGGGCAGCCACCATCTGGATCAACAACAGCGTGTTATCGACGCTTTTCAGCTGCGGGCTGATGCCGGCCGGCTGCAGGAAGTGGCGCCAGATATCGAGGCGCCCGCGCTGCACGGGATAAATCAACAGCGTTTCCGCGGCCAGATCCTCCGGGGTAACCAGCGTCTTCATAGCTAACGGATGCTCGGGCGCCAGCACCAGACGCACCTCAAAATCAAACATCGGCGAGTAGTGCAGGCCGCTGCGCGGCAGAATATCGGAGGTCATCACCAGATCCAGTTCACCCTGCTGCAGCGCAGGCTGTGGGTCGAAGGTGACGCCGGAATGGAAGTCGACCTCCACATGTGGCCAGCGGGCGCGGAAATTCTCCAGCGCCGGCGTCAGCCACTGAATACAGCTGTGACATTCGATAGCCAGCCTCAGCCGGGTCTGCTGTGGTTCGTTACAGTCCTGCAGGGCGCGAGCGATCTGCGGCAGCACCTGGTTGGCCAGCTGTAAGAGGATTTCCCCCTGAGGAGTAAAACGCAGCGGCTGGCTCTTACGCACAAAGAGACGAAAGCCAAGGCGCTGTTCCAGATCGCTGAACTGGTGAGACAAGGCGGACTGGGTCTGGTGCAGGGCCGCTGCCGCACCCGCCAGTGAACCGCTGTTCCGCAACGCTTGCAGCGTTTTCAGATGTTTAATTTCGATCATGAAAGTCCTTCACTTCGCCATGAGCAATTTGCGCTTGAGGAATATACAGTAACTGTCAATTATGGATGTGTAAACATCTGGACGTCTAAAACTCGTCATATTTCGACTTGCAGATGCGTTGGCTGCCTTGCTTACCCCAGTCACTTCCTTCAGTAAGCTCCTGGGGATGCGCATCGTTGCCGCCTTCCTGCAAGCCGAACTATTGAGATTTTTTCTTCAGATTCAATGAAATAAGAGAGGAACATAAATGACAATTATTAACCACACCCTCGGTTTTCCTCGCGTTGGCCTGCGCCGCGAGCTGAAAAAAGCGCAAGAGAGCTACTGGGCGGGCAACGCCACTCGCGAGGAACTGCTGGCGGTAGGCCGTGAGCTGCGCGCCCGTCACTGGAAGCAGCAGAAACAGGCGGGCGTTGATCTGCTGCCGGTGGGGGATTTCGCCTGGTACGACCATGTTCTGACTACCAGCCTGCTGCTTGGCAACGTGCCGGCTCGTCATCAGAACAAAGACGGATCCATCGACATCGATACC
>NZ_GL882721.1:11528-21788 GCF_000195655.1 Klebsiella sp. MS 92-3 | reverse complement strand
CCCGCCCGCCGCTGCGGAAATGACCAAATGGTTTAACACCAACTATCACTATATGGTGCCGGAGTTCGTGAAGGGCCAGCAGTTCAAACTGAGCTGGACCCAACTGCTGGATGAAGTAGACGAAGCGCTGGCGCTGGGCCACAAGATCAAGCCCGTGCTGCTGGGGCCGGTAACCTATCTGTGGCTGGGTAAAGTGAAAGGTGAACCGTTTGACCGCCTGACCCTGCTGAATGCCATCCTGCCGGTTTACCAGCAGGTGCTGGCCGAACTGGCGAAGCGCGGCATCGATTGGGTGCAGATTGATGAACCGGCGCTGGTGCTGGAGCTGCCGCCAGCGTGGCTGGAGGCCTTTCAACCGGCTTATGACGCCCTGCAGGGCCAGGTGAAGCTGCTGCTGACTACCTATTTTGAAGGCGTTAGCGACAATCTCGCGACCATTGCTGCGCTACCGGTCCAGGGGTTGCACGTCGATCTGGTGCACGGCAAAGATGATGTTGCCGAACTGCACAACCGCCTGCCGGCCGACTGGCTGCTGTCCGCGGGCTTGATCAATGGGCGTAACGTCTGGCGCGCCGATCTCACCGAAAAGTATGCGCAAATTAAAGACCTCGTCGGTAAGCGCGAGCTATGGGTCGCGTCATCCTGCTCTCTGCTGCATAGCCCGATCGATCTGAGCGTGGAGACGCGCCTTGATGCGGAAGTGAAGAGCTGGTTTGCCTTCGCGCTGCAGAAATGCGGTGAGCTGGCGCTGCTGCGCGATGCGCTGAACAGCGGCGATACGGCGGCGATTACCGAGTGGAGCGCGCCAATCCAGGCCCGTCGCCATTCGACCCGCGTGCACAACGCGGAGGTGGAAAAACGGCTGGCGGCGATCACTGCTCAGGACAGCCAGCGCGCCAGCCCCTATGAGGTTCGCGCGCAGGCACAGCGCCAGCGCTTTAACCTGCCGAAATGGCCGACCACCACCATCGGGTCATTCCCGCAAACGACCGAGATCCGCGGCCTGCGCCTGGACTTCAAAAAGGGTAACCTTGACGCCAGTCATTATCGGACGGGGATTGCGGAACATATTAAGCAGGCGATCGTCGAGCAGGAGCGGTTAGGTTTAGACGTACTGGTGCACGGGGAGGCCGAGCGGAACGACATGGTGGAATACTTCGGCGAACATCTGGACGGTTTTATCTTCACGCAAAACGGCTGGGTGCAGAGCTATGGTTCCCGCTGCGTGAAGCCGCCGGTGGTGATCGGCGACGTCAGCCGTCCGCAGGCGATCACCGTCGACTGGGCGAAGTACGCGCAGTCCCTGACCGACAAGCCGGTGAAAGGGATGCTCACTGGACCGGTGACCATTCTGTGCTGGTCCTTCCCGCGGGAAGATGTCAGCCGTGAAACCATCGCGAAACAGATTGCGCTGGCCCTGCGTGATGAAGTGGCGGATCTGGAGGCGGCGGGGATCGGCATCATCCAGATTGATGAGCCGGCGCTGCGCGAAGGGTTACCGCTGAAGCGCAGCGACTGGGATGCCTATCTGCAGTGGGGTGTGGAAGCCTTCCGCCTTAATGCTGCGGTCGCCAAAGACGACACGCAGATCCATACCCACATGTGCTATTGCGAGTTCAATGACATCATGGACTCCATTGCCGCGCTGGACGCTGACGTGATCACCATTGAAACCTCGCGGTCCGATATGGAGCTGCTGGAGTCGTTCGAAGCGTTCGAGTACCCCAATGAGATCGGGCCGGGAGTATATGATATTCACTCGCCAAACGTGCCGAGCGTGGAGTGGATCGAAGCGCTGCTGAAGAAAGCCGCGCAGCGTATCCCGGTGGAGCGACTGTGGGTTAACCCGGACTGCGGCCTGAAAACTCGCGGCTGGCCGGAAACCCGCGCCGCGCTGGCGAATATGGTGCAAGCGGCGCGAAATCTGCGCCAGTCCGCCTAATCGTTACGCGAAAAATCAAAAAGGAGGCATTTGCCTCCTTTTTTCATGCTTAGGGCGATTAGCCTTTTTTACCGCCATACTGAGCAAACCAGGCGAGCATCCGCTGCCAGCCATCTTTGGCTGACTCTTCATGATAGCTGGCGCGATAGTCGGCATTAAAGGCATGATCGGCTTCGGGATAGACCACGATTTCCGCCGTGGCGTTGGCTGCCCGCAGCGCCTGACGCATAGTCTCGACGGTGTCCTGCGGAATGCTGGCGTCTTTAGCGCCGTACAGACCAAGCACCGGGGCGTTGAGATCGACGGCGATATCTACCGGGTGCTTCGGCGAATTCAGTGATTTTTCTCCCACCAGCTTACCGTACCAGGCCACCGCCGCTTTAAGCTGCGGGTTATGCGCGGCATACAGCCAGGTAATGCGTCCGCCCCAGCAGAAGCCGGTGATCAGCAGACGATGGGCATCGCCGCCGTGGCGCGCCGCCCAGCTGGCGACGTGGTCGAGATCCGCCAGCACCTGCGCGTCCGGCACCTTGCTGACCAGCTCTTTGAACAGGGTCGGGATATCGTGGTACTCATTCGGATCGCCCTGACGGAAGTACAATTCAGGCGCGATAGCCAGATAGCCTTCCTGTGCCAGGCGGCGACAAAGATCGCGAATATGTTCATGCACGCCGAAAATTTCCTGTACCACGATAACGATCGGCAGCGGACCGTCGGCATTTTTCGGGCGGGCGTGGTAGGCCGGCATGTTTTCACCCTGAGAGGGAATCGACGTCTCTCCGGCGATAATATGCTCTTCCGGCGTATGAACGGCGGTTGCGGCGTGTGGTGAAGCTGCAGGTGCGAATCCAGGTTGCTTGGTGGTGGTCATGGTATTCTCCGTACCCTTATTTATTAGCGCATCAGTAACTATAGACCCTTTACCTTTAGTTCGGGCGGTAATAAAGCACAGTGCCTGAAAGCGGCTATCTTTTGTTCTGTGATGATGAATATAACTTGTTAATGTGATGTGTATCACTATTTACTGAAAAACAACTGCAATCATTATTGGTCTTGGTGACTATCATCACAAAATGTTGCCAGGGGCTTCTGTACAGTACCGTTTTGCTTCTGCTGATAATTCGACCCACAGAGGAGTTTTTTATGTCCAAGTCTGATGTTTTTCATCTCGGCCTCACCAAGAACGATTTACAAGGGGCTACGCTGGCTATCGTCCCTGGCGATCCGGAGCGTGTGGAAAAGATCGCCGCGCTGATGGATAAGCCGGTTAAACTGGCATCTCATCGCGAATTTACCTCCTGGCGCGCGGAGCTGGACGGCAAACCAGTGATCGTCTGCTCTACTGGCATCGGCGGCCCGTCGACTTCCATCGCCGTGGAAGAGCTGGCGCAGCTGGGGGTGCGTACCTTCCTGCGTATCGGCACCACCGGCGCGATTCAGCCACATATCAATGTTGGCGATGTACTGGTGACGACCGGTTCTGTCCGTCTGGACGGTGCCAGCCTGCACTTCGCGCCGATGGAGTTCCCGGCCGTCGCAGACTTCGCCTGTACCACCGCGCTGGTGGAAGCGGCGAAATCAATCGGCGCCACCACCCATATCGGCGTGACTGCCTCCTCGGATACCTTCTACCCGGGCCAGGAGCGTTACGACACCTTCTCCGGCCGCGTCGTGAGCCGCTTCAAGGGCTCAATGGAAGAGTGGCAGGCAATGGGCGTGATGAACTATGAAATGGAATCCGCCACGCTGCTGACCATGTGCGCCAGCCAGGGCCTGCGCGCCGGGATGGTGGCTGGGGTTATCGTGAACCGTACCCAGCAAGAGATCCCTAACGCCGAAACCATGAAGCAAACCGAAAGCCACGCGGTGAAAATCGTCGTGGAAGCGGCGCGTCGTCTGCTGTAATTCAACTCTTTCCCTGTCAGGCCGGATCCTCCGGCCTTTCTTTTTTGCGTCGCCTCTCGCAGGAAATTCCTTTTAAACTGGACGTTTGTACAGCACAATTCTATTTTGTGTCATCAGGTTATCGCAGGGGGCGTCGTGGATCTCTCCATTATTATCAGCGCGGTTATCGCACTGGCAGCCGGGTTAATGGTCGGCTGGCTGGCGACCAAAGCGCGCGCCGATCAAATTCGGGCCGATCTCATCGAGGAACGGCGAGAGTTGGATATTGAGCTGAGCGCCGCCCGCCAGCAACTGGCGCAGGAGGCCCACTGGCGTGTGGAGTGTGAGCTGCTGAACAACGAGCTGCGCAGCCTACGGGATATCAATACCTCGCTCGAGGCCGATCTCCGTGAGGTCACTACCCGGCTCGAATCCACCCAGCTGCATGCGGAAGATAAGATCCGCCAGATGATGAACAGCGAGCAGCGCCTTAGCGAGCAGTTTGAAAACCTCGCCAACCGTATTTTCGAACACAGCAACCGGCGGGTCGATGAGCAAAACCGCCAGAGCCTGCATGGCCTGCTGACGCCGCTACGCGAACAGCTGGACGGGTTCCGCCGCCAGGTGCAGGAGAGCTTTGGCCAGGAGGCGCGTGAAAGACATACCCTGGCGCATGAGATCCGCAATCTGCAGCAGTTGAACGCGCAGATGGCACAGGAGGCGCTGAACCTGACCAAAGCGCTGAAGGGGGATAACAAAACTCAGGGCAACTGGGGGGAAGTGGTCTTAACCCGCGTGCTGGAGGCCTCCGGCCTGCGCGAAGGCTATGAGTACCAGACTCAGGTCAGTATTGAGACCGACACCCGCTCGCGGATGCAGCCGGACGTTATCGTGCGCCTGCCGCAGGGTAAGGACGTGGTGATCGACGCCAAAATGACCCTGGTCGCCTATGAGCGCTATTTCAACGCCGAAGACGACTACACCCGCGAAGTCGCGCTGCAGGAACACCTTGCCTCGGTGCGAAACCATATTCGCCTGCTGGGACGCAAGGATTATCAACAGCTGCCTGGCCTGCGCTCGCTCGACTATGTGCTGATGTTTATTCCCGTTGAGCCGGCGTTCCTGCTGGCCATCGATCGCCAGCCTGAGCTCATCAGCGAGGCGTTGCAAAATAATATTATGCTGGTCAGCCCGACGACGCTGCTGGTAGCCCTGCGCACTATCGCCAATCTGTGGCGCTATGAGCACCAGAGTCGTAACGCGCAGAAGATTGCCGAGCGGGCGGGGCGCCTTTACGACAAAATGCGCCTGTTTGTGGATGATATGTCCGCCATCGGCCAGAGCCTGGATAAGGCGCAAGAGAGCTATCGCCAGGCGATGAAAAAGCTCGCTTCCGGGCGTGGTAATCTGCTGGCTCAGGCGGAGGCCTTTCGCGGCCTGGGCGTGGAGGTCAAGCGCGGGATTAATCCTGATTTAGTCGAACAAGCTACGGCTCAGGACGAGCAATATCGTCTCGAAGATGAGGATAGCCTGCCGGAAAATGACGCATTTTCACCCGACTCTGCCGAGACGGTGCGTAGCCGGGAGGCGGCTCCGCCATGCTGAAACGTATGGGAAATGCGCTGAGTCTGATACACTCAGTGAACATTTTCTTGAAAAGCAAGCAGGCATAGAGATGGTTGAGGATTCACAAGAAACGACGCATTTTGGCTTTCAGACGGTCGCTAAAGAGCAGAAAGCAGATATGGTGGCGCATGTATTCCATTCTGTCGCCGCAAAATATGATGTGATGAACGACCTGATGTCGTTTGGGATCCATCGTTTGTGGAAGCGTTTCACCATCGACTGCAGCGGCGTACGTCGCGGGCAGACCGTGCTGGATCTGGCTGGTGGTACCGGTGATTTGACGGCCAAGTTCTCCCGCCTGGTAGGGGAAACCGGCCGCGTCATGCTTGCTGATATCAATGATTCTATGCTCAAAATGGGCCGCGAAAAGCTGCGCAATATCGGCATCGTAGGCAACGTTGAGTATGTTCAGGCCAACGCGGAAGCCCTGCCTTTTGCTGATAATACCTTTGACTGCATCACCATCTCTTTCGGTCTGCGTAACGTGACCGACAAAGAGAAAGCGCTGCGTTCGATGTACCGCGTGCTGAAGCCGGGCGGACGTCTGCTGGTGCTGGAGTTTTCTAAACCCATTATCGAACCGCTGAGCAAAGCCTACGACGCTTACTCCTTCCATATCCTGCCGAAGGTGGGCGAGCTGGTGGCAAAAGATGGCGACAGCTATCGCTACCTGGCGGAATCTATTCGTATGCATCCGGACCAGGAAACCCTGAAAGGGATGATGCAGGATGCGGGCTTCGAAAACGTGGATTACTACAACCTGACGGCGGGTATCGTTGCTTTGCATCGCGGTTACAAGTTCTGACAGGAGGGACGCTATGCCTTTCACACCCCTGGTTACCGCTGGCATTGAAACGGCGCTGAATACTTTCCTCTGGCGCGACAAAGCGCTTAAACCCGCTCGCCAGCGCCTGCTGGGCAAGGTATTGCGGGTCCAGCTGCAGGATTTCGCCACGCCCGTGGTGCTGGTATTCAGCGAACGCCAGGTTGACGTCCTGAGCGCCTGGGAAGGAGAGGCCGATTGCACCGTGATTACCCGGCTCAGCGTGCTGCCAAAACTGCGCAATCGTCAGCAGCTCACGGCGCTTATTCGCAGCGGTGATCTTGAAGTGCAGGGCGATCTGCAGGTGGTGCAGAATATGGTCTCCCTGTGCGACCTGGCAGAGTTTGATCCCGCTGAACTGCTGGCGCCCTATACCGGCGATATTGTGGCCGAAGGCGTCGGTAAAGTCCTGCGCGGCGGCGCTCAGTTTCTGCTGAAGGGCGCAGAGCGCCAGCAGCGCTATGTCGCGGAAGCGATCACTGAAGAGTGGCGCCTGGCGCCGGGGCCGCTGGAGCTGGCCTGGTTTGCTGAAGAGACAACGGCTATTGAGCGCGCGCTGGCCGCACTGGAAAAACGGCTGGAAACGCTGGAGGGCAAATGACGCCAGGAGAATTACGGCGCCTGTATTTCATCATCCACACCTTTTTGAGCTACGGGCTCGATGAGCTCATCCCCAAAATGCGGATCACGCTGCCGCTGCGTATCTGGCGGCGGATGCTGTTCTGGATGCCAAACCGCCATCAGGATCAGCCTCTTGGCGCCCGCCTTCGGCTGGCGCTCCAGGAGCTGGGGCCGGTGTGGATAAAATTCGGCCAGATGCTTTCCACCCGCCGGGATCTCTTTCCGCCGCATATTGCCGATCAGCTGGCGCTGTTGCAGGACCGCGTGGCGCCCTTTGAAGGGAAGCTCGCGCAGCAGCAGATAGAGAAAGCGATGGGGGGGCTGCCGGTCGAGACCTGGTTTGATGATTTCTCCGTTGAGCCGTTAGCCTCGGCGTCCATCGCCCAGGTGCATACCGCGCGTCTGAAAGAGAATGGCAAAGAGGTGGTGATCAAGGTTATCCGCCCGGATATTTTGCCGATCATTAAAGCGGACATGAAGCTCATCTACCGCCTGGCGCGCTGGGTACCGCGTCTGCTGCCTGACGGTCGTCGTCTGCGCCCTCAGGAGGTAGTTCGTGAATATGAAAAAACGCTGCTGGATGAGCTGAACCTGCTGCGGGAATCCGCCAACGCTATTCAGCTGCGGCGTAATTTCGAAGACAGCCCGATGCTGTACGTGCCGGAGGTGTACCCCGACTACTGCAGCGAAAGCATGATGGTAATGGAGCGCATTTACGGTATCCCGGTGTCCGATGTGGAGGCGCTGGAGGCCCAGGGCACCAATATGCAGCTGCTGGCGGAGCGGGGCGTGCAGGTCTTCTTCACCCAGGTGTTCCGCGACAGCTTCTTCCATGCCGATATGCATCCTGGCAACATATTCGTCAGCTACGAGCATCCGGAAGATCCGCAGTATATCGGCATCGACTGCGGTATTGTCGGCTCACTGAACAAAGAAGATAAGCGCTATCTGGCGGAAAACTTTATCGCCTTTTTCAACCGCGATTATCGTAAAGTTGCCGAGCTGCACGTCGATTCCGGTTGGGTTCCGCCCGATACCAACGTTGAAGAGTTTGAGTTCGCGATCCGCACGGTCTGCGAGCCGATCTTTGAGAAGCCGCTGGCGGAGATCTCCTTCGGCCACGTGCTGCTTAATCTGTTCAATACCGCGCGGCGTTTCAATATGGAAGTCCAGCCGCAGCTCGTTTTACTACAGAAGACATTACTTTACGTAGAAGGGGTAGGCCGGCAGCTCTATCCTCAGTTAGACTTGTGGAAAACGGCGAAGCCTTTCCTCGAGTCGTGGATCAAAGATCAGGTCGGCATTCCGGCGCTGGTGCGCGCGTTTAAAGACAAAGCGCCATTCTGGATCGAAAGAATGCCGGAAATACCTGAGCTGGTGTATCAGAGCCTGCAGCAGAGCAAACAGCTGCAGACCAGCGTCGATACTATTGTGCGGGATATGCATGTGCGTCATGTGCGCCAGGGCCAATCCCGTTACCTGTTTGGTATAGGCGCGGTTTTATTGCTCAGTGGTACGCTGCTCTTTATCCATCGCCCTGAGTGGGGAATGATGCCCGGTTGGCTGATGGCCGGCGGTGTGGTGACCTGGCTTATTGGCTGGCGGAAAACCCACTGATCGGTTCGCCTCTTCATGACGCAGGCTTATTTGCGCAAAATCATGTCGGCGGCCTGACGAAGAGGCGGCTCGCAGGATGGCGTGTATAATGCGTCCACACAATTCATCATCTGTCATAGGGGAACGTGTATGGGTGGTATCAGTATTTGGCAGTTATTAATTGTTGTCGTCATCGTAGTTCTGCTTTTTGGGACGAAGAAGCTGAGCTCGCTGGGGTCTGACTTAGGGGCATCTATCAAAGGCTTTAAAAAAGCCATGAGTGATGATGATAAACCCGAAAAGTCGGCGCCAGACGCAGATTTCACGGCGAAAACCATCGCCGATAAACAGGATGATGCAAAAAAAGACGAGACAAAACGCCACGACAAAGAGCAGGTGTAACTCGTGTTCGATATTGGTTTTAGTGAACTACTGCTGGTGTTTGTGATTGGCCTCATTGTTCTGGGGCCACAGCGGCTTCCCGTAGCGGTTAAAACGGTAGTTGGCTGGATCCGTACGTTACGCTCGCTGGCGACCACGGTACAAAATGAGCTGGCCCAGGAGCTAAAACTGCAGGAGTTCCAGGAGAGCCTGAAGAAGGTGGAAAAGGCTAGCCTGAATAACCTGACGCCGGAGCTGAAAGCCTCGATGGATGAACTGCGCGAGGCCGCGGAGTCGATGAAGCGCTCCTATAGCGCCCACGATCCCGAAAAAGCCAGCGACGAAGCCAATACCATCCTTAATCCGGTGGTCAAAGGCAGCGAAGCGCAGCGCCAGGATGTCACGCCGGCGACGGCAGAACATCAGGCCAGCGCTCCGGCTCATGCGCCAGATCCCGTTGCCGACGAGCAATCTGCTTCACCGGCTGACCTTCAGGCAGAGAAAACGTCCGCTACGGCGGCAGTTCCCCATTCTTCCCCCGCATCGAGTGATAAACCGTAAACATGGGCGTAGACGATACACAACCGCTAATTTCGCATCTGATTGAGCTGCGCAAGCGTCTGCTCAACAGCATCATTGCTATTCTGGTGATCTTCCTGGCGCTGGTCTATTTCGCCAATGATATCTACCAGCTGGTCTCGGCCCCGCTTATCAGTAAGATGCCTGTGGGCGCGACGATGATCGCCACCGATGTCGCTTCACCTTTCTTTACGCCGATAAAGTTGACCTTCATGGTGTCGGTGATCCTGTCGGTGCCGATTATTCTTTACCAGGTATGGGCCTTCGTCGCGCCGGCGTTGTATAAGCACGAACGCCGGCTGGTGGTGCCTTTACTGGTATCCAGTACCCTGCTGTTCTATATCGGCATGGCTTTCGCCTATTTTGTCGTGTTTCCGCTGGCGTTCGGCTTCCTGACCCATGCGGCGCCGGAAGGGGTGCTGGTCTCGACCGATATTCGCAGCTATCTCGACTTCGTGATGGCGCTGTTTATGGCATTCGGGGTCTCCTTTGAGGTGCCGGTCGCCATTGTGTTGCTCTGCTGGATGGGCGTTACCACGCCGGAAGACTTGCGTAAAAAAAGGCCGTATGTGCTGGTGGGTGCCTTCGTGGTGGGCATGCTGCTGACGCCGCCGGACGTATTCTCGCAGACGCTGCTGGCCATTCCGATGTACTGTCTGTTTGAAGTCGGGGTGTTCTTCGCCCGCTTCTACACCGGGAAGCGCCTGACGCGCGATGACGACGCCGCGGCCGAAGCTGAAGCCGCAGAGCACAGAGAAGAGTAATACCGCCCCACACACCCCCCGGCGGGGGGGGGGGGTGGGGGGGG
>NZ_GL882721.1:0-11444 GCF_000195655.1 Klebsiella sp. MS 92-3 | reverse complement strand
CCCCCCCCCCCCCCGGGGGGGGGGGGGGTTGGCATATGGGAGCGATCATGTTTGATATCGGCGTTAATCTGACCAGTTCGCAGTTTTCCCGCGATCATGATGAGGTAGTGGCGCGCGCCCTGGCGGCGGGGGTTAACGGCATGCTGCTGACCGGCACAAATTTGGCGGAGAGCCAGCAGGCGCAGAAACTGGCGAGCCGCTATTCCGGCTGCTGGTCCACGGCGGGGGTTCATCCCCATGACGGTAGCAGCTGGACGCCAGCGGTCGCCGAGGCGATTTATACCCTCGCCGGCGAGCCGCAGGTGGTGGCGATAGGCGAGTGCGGTCTGGATTTTAACCGGAATTTTTCCACGCCGCACGAGCAGGAGGTAGCGTTCAGCGCCCAGTTGGCGCTGGCCGCTGAGCTGTCGATGCCGGTGTTTTTGCACTGCCGCGACGCCCACGATCGGTTTCTGACACTGCTTAAACCCTGGCTTGAGAAGATCCCGGGCGCGGTGCTGCACTGCTTTACCGGCAGCCGCAGCGAGGTGCAGGAATGCCTGGATCTGGGCCTGTTTATCGGTATTACCGGTTGGGTATGCGATGAGCGGCGGGGACTGGAGCTGCGCGAGCTGCTGCCGGCGATCCCGGCGGAACGTCTGCTGCTGGAGACCGATGCGCCTTATCTGCTGCCGCGCGACCTCAAGCCGAAACCGGCCTCGCGGCGTAACGAGCCCGCGTATTTGCCGCATATCCTGGCCAGCGTCGCGGCCTGGCGCGGCGAGGAGGCGCAATGGCTGGAGGCGCAAACGGACGCAAACGTCAGGGCGCTGTTTGGCGTCGACATTAACGGCGTTTAGATTTTCTGGAAGTCGGTATTTTTAACGCTCTGCAGGACTTGCTTATTCAGCAGGTTTAACAGCAACATAGAGCGCGCTTCGCCGTCGGGCTCGGTGAAGATCGCCTCCAGGCCTTCAAACGCGCCGTCGGTGATTAGCACGCTATCGCCCTCATGCGGCGTTTCCGGGTCGGTAATCCCTTCCGGTTTGTAGATAGAAAGCTGATGGATGACCGCCGAGGGGACGATAGCGGGTAGGGCGCCAAAGCGCACGAAGTTGTTAACCCCGCGAGTGGCGCTGATGGTGGTGGTATGAATCACCTCTGGATCGAACTCAATAAACAGGTAGTTCGGGAACAACGGTTCGCTGACCATGGTGCGTTTACCGCGAATGATTTTTTCCAGCGCAATCGTCGGCATCAGGCAGTTAACTGACTGACGTTCCAGATGTTCCTGGGCTCGTTGTAGCTGCCCACGTTTGCAATACAGTAAGTACCAGGCTTGCATAATGACTCATTCCACTTCTAATAACGGCAAGCATAACAAATGGCTGGTGTAATCGCGAAAGCCATTATAATTGAAATCCAAATTTCAGCGTTCTTTCACGCTAATTTAACAAAATTACAGCATCGCGCCGTCGAACACCGTATAATTAGCCGCCTGTAGAGAGGTCAATAACACTTCCATGAAATATCACGATCTTCGCGACTTTCTGACACTCCTGGAACAACAGGGCGAACTAAAACGTATCACTCTGCCGGTCGATCCTCACCTGGAAATCACCGAAATTGCCGACCGGACTCTGCGCGCCGGCGGCCCGGCGCTGCTGTTTGAGAATCCGAAAGGCTATACCATGCCGGTGCTGTGCAATCTGTTCGGCACGCCGCGTCGCGTGGCGTTGGGGATGGGGCAGGAGGATGTCAGTTCGCTGCGCGAGGTGGGTAAACTGTTGGCCTTTCTGAAAGAACCTGAGCCGCCAAAAGGCTTCCGCGACCTGTTTGATAAGCTGCCGCAGTTCAAGCAAGTGCTGAATATGCCGACCAAACGCCTGCGCGGCGCCCCCTGTCAGCAAAAAATCATCCAGGGCGATGATGTCGATCTGAATAAAATCCCGATTATGACCTGCTGGCCGGAAGATGCCGCGCCGCTGATCACCTGGGGGTTGACGGTAACCCGCGGGCCGCACAAAGAGCGGCAGAACCTGGGAATTTATCGCCAGCAGCTGATCGGCAAAAACAAACTGATTATGCGCTGGCTGTCTCATCGCGGCGGCGCGCTGGATTTCCAGGAGTGGTGCGCGGCGCGTCCGGGCGAACGCTTCCCGGTTTCCGTGGCGCTTGGCGCCGATCCGGCAACCATTCTTGGCGCGGTGACGCCGGTGCCCGATACCCTGTCGGAATATGCCTTTGCAGGCCTGCTGCGCGGCACCAAGACCGAAGTGGTTAAGTGCGTCTCCAATGACCTTGAAGTGCCGGCCAGCGCGGAAATTGTGCTAGAAGGCTACATTGAGGCCGGTGAAATGGCGCCGGAAGGCCCGTATGGCGACCACACCGGTTACTACAATGAAGTAGACCAGTTCCCGGTGTTTACGGTAACCCATATTACCCAGCGTGAAGACGCGATTTATCATTCTACCTATACCGGCCGACCGCCCGATGAGCCAGCGGTGCTGGGCGTGGCGCTGAATGAAGTCTTCGTCCCGATCCTGCAAAAGCAGTTCCCGGAAATCGTTGATTTCTATCTGCCGCCGGAAGGGTGCTCCTATCGCCTGGCGGTGGTGACCATGAAAAAACAGTACGCGGGACATGCCAAGCGCGTAATGATGGGCGTCTGGTCGTTCCTGCGCCAGTTTATGTACACCAAGTTCGTGATTGTCTGCGATGACGACGTCAATGCACGCGACTGGAACGATGTGATTTGGGCGATCACTACCCGTATGGACCCGGCTCGTGATACGGTACTGGTAGAGAATACGCCAATTGATTATCTGGATTTTGCCTCGCCGGTTTCCGGCCTGGGTTCAAAAATGGGGCTGGATGCCACCAATAAATGGCCTGGCGAAACCCAGCGTGAATGGGGTCGCCCAATCAAAAAAGATCCTGCCGTTACGGCGCGTATTGACGCCATCTGGGATGAACTGGCCATCTTTAAACAACAGTAAGCGGGGCTAACGCCGCTGTTTTGCTCTATTGACCCGACAGAGGGGACGCATGACAACCTTAAGCTGTAAAGTGACCTCGGTGGAGGCGATTACCGATACCGTATATCGTGTTCGATTAGTGCCGGAAGCGGCATTTTCCTTCCGTGCCGGCCAGTATCTGATGGTGGTAATGGATGAGCGCGACAAGCGCCCGTTCTCCATGGCTTCCACGCCGGCGGAACAGGAATTTATCGAGCTGCATATCGGCGCCTCGGAGCTCAATCTGTACGCGATGGCGGTCATGGATCGCATTCTGAAAGAGCGTGAAATTGAGGTTGATATTCCGCATGGCGAAGCGTGGCTGCGCGATGACGAAGATCGCCCACTGATTCTGATCGCCGGCGGTACCGGATTCTCTTATGTGCGTTCTATTTTGTTAAGCGCGCTGGCGCGTAACCCGGATCGCGATATCGCCATTTATTGGGGCGGCCGCGAGGCTAAGCATCTGTACGATCTGGCCGAGCTGGAAGCGTTAAGCATCAAGCATCCGAATCTGCGCATCGAGCCGGTGGTTGAACAGCCGGAAGAAGGGTGGCGTGGTCGCTCCGGTACGGTACTCACCGCCGTGCTGCAGGATTACGGTACGCTGGCCGAGCATGACATCTACATTGCCGGTCGTTTTGAGATGGCCAAGATCGCTCGCGACCTGTTCTGTAATGAGCGCGGCGCGCGTGAAGATCGCCTGTTTGGCGATGCGTTTGCGTTTATCTGAAAATAAAAAACCCGCCCCTGACAGGCGGGAAGAACGGCAACTAAACCTGCTCTCTTCGCCATAGCCGCCAGGTTCTGGTGGCAATGGCGTTGAGATACCCTTTCGCTTAAACCCGCTCAAACACGGTAGCGATCCCTTGTCCCAGGCCGATACACATGGTGGCGAGGCCGAACTGAGCGTCTTTGCGCTCCATCTGGTTGATCAGCGTGGTGCTAATACGCGCCCCGGAACAGCCCAGCGGATGACCGAGCGCGATCGCCCCGCCGTTGAGGTTGATCTTCTCATCGATCTGCTCCATTAAGCCCAGATCTTTAATACACGGTAGGATCTGCGCGGCAAATGCTTCATTCATTTCAAAAACGTCGATATCGCTGGTGGATAAGCCCGCTTTTTTCAGCGCCAGCTTTGAGGCCGGAACCGGGCCATAACCCATAATGGACGGGTCGCAGCCGACCACCGCCATTGAACGGACGCGAGCGCGCGGCTTCAGCCCCAGCTCGCGAGCGCGGCTTTCGCTCATCAGCAGCATCGCCGCTGCGCCATCGGAAAGGGCGGAAGAGGTACCCGCCGTTACCGTACCGGTCACCGGGTCAAACGCCGGTTTAAGCGTGGACAGCGTCTCGACGGTGGTTTCCGGGCGGATCACCTCGTCATAGTTAAAGGACTTGAGTACGCCATCGGCATCGTGGCCGCCGGTGGGGATAATCTCCGCTTTGAATGCGCCGGACTGGGTTGCGGCCCAGGCACGAGCGTGAGAGCGCGCGGCGAACTGATCCTGCATCTCGCGGCTAATACCGTGCAGACGCGCCAGCATCTCCGCAGTCAGCCCCATCATCCCTGCCGCCTTTGCCACGTTGCGGCTGAGGCCCGGATGGAAATCGACGCCGTGGCTCATTGGCACATGGCCCATGTGCTCGACGCCGCCAATCAGGCAGACGCTGGCATCGCCGGTCATGATCATACGGGCCGCATCGTGCAGCGCCTGCATGGAAGAACCGCACAGACGGTTGACCGTATTTGCTGGTACCGAATGCGGGATCTCCGCCAGCAGCGCCGCGTTTCGGGCGATGTTAAAACCCTGCTCGAGGGTTTGCTGCACGCAACCCCAGTAGATATCGTCTATCGCGCTTGCCTCAAGCGACGGATTGCGCGACAGCAGGCTACGCATCAGGTGCGCGGAGAGGTCTTCCGCGCGCACGTGGCGAAATGCGCCGCCCTTCGAACGGCCCATCGGGGTGCGAATTGCATCGACAATGACAACCTGTTCCATTGTGACTCCTTAAGCCGTTTTCAGAGCGCCAACCGGACGGGCTGGCTCTACCTGGGGATAATACGCTTCGTTATGGCGCGCTTTGTCACGCAGACCGGCTGGCACTTCATACAGCGGGCCAAGGTGCTGGTATTGCTGCGCCATATCGAGATACTTCGCGCTGCCGATGGTGTCCAGCCAGCGGAATGCGCCGCCGTGGAACGGAGGGAAGCCCAGGCCGTATACCAGCGCCATATCCGCTTCCGCCGGGCTGGCGATAATGCCTTCTTCCAGGCAGCGGACGACTTCGTTAACCATGGGGATCATCATGCGGGCGATAATCTCTTCATCGCTGAAATCGCGCTTCGACTGGCTGACGTCGGCCAGCAGGCTGTCGACGGCAGCATCTTCTTCTTTCTTCGGCTTACCTTTGCTGTCGTCTTTATAGCGCCAGAAGCCGAGGCCGTTCTTCTGGCCGAAACGGTTGGCGTCAAACAGGGCGTCGATGGCGTCGCGATAATCTTTCTGCATCCGCTGCGGGAAGCCCGCCGCCATGACCGCCTGAGCATGGTGCGCGGTATCGATGCCGACCACGTCCAGCAGATAAGCCGGGCCCATCGGCCAGCCAAACTGTTTCTCCATCACTTTGTCGACTTTGCGGAAGTCCGCTCCGTCGCGCAGCAGCTGGCTGAAGCCGGCGAAGTAGGGGAACAGTACCCGGTTGACGAAGAAGCCGGGACAATCATTCACCACAATCGGCGTTTTGCCCATTTTGCTGGCCCAGGCCACCACTTTGGCAATGGTATTATCCGAGGTTTTTTCGCCGCGGATCACTTCAACCAGCGGCATGCGATGCACCGGGTTAAAGAAGTGCATACCGCAGAAGTTTTCCGGGCGCTGCAGAACGCTGGCCAGCTCGCTGATGGGGATCGTTGAGGTGTTGGACGCCAGCACGGTATCCGGGCGCACTTTTGACTCGGTTTCCGCTAGTACGGCTTTCTTCACTTTCGGGTTTTCCACCACCGCTTCAACAACCACGTCGACGCGATCAAAACCGCTGTATTCCAGGGTTGGCTGAATGGTGCTTATCACTCCGGCCAGCTTCAGACCGTCGATTTTGCCGCGTTCCAGCTGTTTATTCAGCAGTTTCGCCGCTTCGGTCATACCCAGGGTCAGCGATTTGTCGCTGATGTCTTTCATCACCACCGGCACGCCCTTCAAGGCCGACTGGTAAGCGATACCGCCGCCCATAATGCCAGCGCCCAGGACGGCAGCATGCTTCGGCGTCTCGACATCTTTGGTCAGCTTTTTCGCTTTCGCTTTGACGTACTGGTCGTTCAGGAAGATACCAACCAGCGCGCGGGCCTCATTGGTATGGGCCAGCGGGACAAAGCTTTTATTTTCCAGCACCAGGGCTTCTTCACGACCAAGACGCGCGGCGGCTTCAATGGTTTTGACCGCGGTGATCGGCGCCGGGTAATGCTTCCCGGCGGTTTGCGCGACCATGCCTTTGGCAATCGTGAAGCTCATGGCGGCTTCAATTTTGCTGAGCTTCAGCGGCTCCAGCTTCGGCTGACGTTTCGCTTTCCAGTCCAGGTCGCCATTCATGGCCTGACGTAGGATCGCCAGCGCGCCGTCGCGTAGTTTTTCCGCAGCGACCACGCCATCCACCAGGCCGATTTTCAGTGCTTGATCGGCGCCGACGTCTTTCCCGGCGGCAATAATTTCCAGCGCGCTATCGGCGCCGAGCAGGCGCGGCAGACGCACGGAACCGCCGAAGCCCGGCATAATGCCGAGCTTGGTTTCTGGCAGCCCAATGCGCAGATCCGGCGTGGCGAGGCGATAGTCGGTCGCCAGCACGCATTCGCAACCGCCGCCCAGCGCATAGCCATTGACGGCAGAGATAGTGGGGACGGGGAGATCTTCCAGACGATTGAAGACGCTGTTAGCAAAATGCAGCCACTGGCTTAACTGCTCCTCAGGGACCAGGAACAGCGAGAGGAATTCGGTGATATCCGCGCCGACGATAAATGCCGCTTTTTCAGAGCGCAGCAGCAGACCTTTGAGATCGCTTTGTTTTTCCAGTACGTCCAGCGCATGACCAAGGCTGGCTACGGTTGCGGTATCAAGCTTGTTGACCGAACCTGGGGCATCGAACACCAGTTCGGCGATGCCTTCTTCCAGCCAGTCGAGGTACAGGGTGTCGCCTTTGTAGAGCATGTCAGTCTCCTGAATCCAGCAATATGATCTGGTCATACCAGATGAAACGGAGTGTGGAATTTATGTTAAAGAATTGCAAATTACTCTTTAAATAATTGCTGGTCGGATCACATCCGGCGGAAATCACCCGCACGCAGGTCGATGTGCTAAGATGCGGTGTATCACGATCCCATAAAAGCAAAGGATAAAAGATGGAATCCCTGGCCGCGCTCTATAAAAATCATATTGTTACCCTACAAGAACGTACCCGCGACGTCCTGGCCCGTTTTCAAATGGATGCTCTGCTGATTCACTCCGGCGAGCTGGTTAACGTCTTCCTTGATGACCATCCGTACCCGTTCAAGGTCAATCCGCAGTTCAAAGCCTGGGTGCCTGTGACTCAGGTGCCTAACTGCTGGCTGCTGGTGGACGGTGTGAATAAACCGAAGCTGTGGTTCTATCTGCCGGTAGATTACTGGCATAACGTTGAGCCGTTGCCGACCTCTTTCTGGACCGAAGAGATAGACGTGATCGCGCTACCGAAGGCCGATGGCATCGGCAGCCAGCTGCCTGCCGCTCGCGGTAATATTGGCTATATCGGCCCGGTGCCTGAGCGCGCGCTGGGCCTGGGTATCGCCGCGGATAAGATCAACCCGAAAGGGGTTATCGACTACCTGCATTACTACCGGGCTTACAAAACCGATTACGAGCTGGCCTGCATGCGTGAAGCGCAGAAGTCGGCGGTGAATGGTCATCGTGCGGCCTACGAAGCTTTCCAGTCGGGGATGAGCGAATTCGATATCAACCAGGCCTATCTCACCGCCACCGGCCATCGTGATACCGACGTGCCTTACAGCAATATTGTCGCGCTGAATGAGCATGCCTCCGTCCTGCACTACACCAAACTGGACCATCGTGCCCCGGCGGAGATGCGCAGTTTCCTGCTCGACGCCGGTGCGGAATATAACGGCTATGCCGCAGATCTGACGCGCACCTGGGCGGCGCACGGCGATAACGACTTTGCCCATCTGATCAAAGACGTTAACGATGAGCAGCTGGCGCTGATTAGTACCATGAAGGCCGGTACCAGTTACATTGATTACCATATCCAGTTCCATCAGCGTATCGCGAAGCTGTTGCGTAAACACCAGTTGGTTACCGACATGAGCGAAGAGGCGATGGTGGAGAATGACCTGACCGGGCCGTTTATGCCGCACGGGATTGGCCATCCGCTGGGTCTGCAGGTGCATGATGTCGCTGGCTTTATGCAGGATGACACCGGTACGCATCTGGCGGCGCCGTCGAAATACCCGTATCTGCGCTGCACCCGTATTATCGAGCCGCGGATGGTGTTAACTATTGAACCCGGCATCTACTTCATCGAGTCGTTACTGGCGCCGTGGCGTGAAGGCCCGTTCAGCAAGCACTTTAACTGGCAAAAAATTGACGCCATGAAGCCGTTCGGTGGGATCCGTATCGAAGATAACGTGGTGATTCACGAAAACAGTATCGAAAATATGACGCGCGATCTGAAGCTGGCCTGATGGAGAGCTGGTTAATCCCGGCGGCGCCGGTTACCGTCGTTGAGGAGATTAAAAAAAGCCGTTTTATCACGCTGTTGGCGCATACCGACGGCGTGGCGGCGGCAAAAGCTTTTGTCGAGTCCGTCAGAGCGGATCACCCTGATGCCCGCCACCACTGCGTGGCGTGGGTCGCGGGGCCGCCTGATGATTCGCAACAGCTGGGGTTTTCAGACGATGGCGAACCGGCGGGAACGGCGGGTAAACCGATGCTGGCGCAGCTGATGGGAAGCGGCGTCGGCGAGATAACCGCTGTCGTCGTGCGTTACTACGGTGGTATCCTGCTGGGCACCGGCGGTCTGGTTAAGGCCTATGGCGGCGGGGTGCATCAGGCGCTGGCGCAGCTTACGACGCTGCGCAAGACGCCGTTAACGGCATATACTTTGCAGTGTGAGTATGGGCAACTGGCCGGCGTCGAAGCGCTGCTCGCCCAATTCTCCGGAAACGTCGTTGAAAGCGAATATCTGGCGTCAGTTCGGCTGCGCGTGGCGCTTCCCCAGGCCGAAGTGGCGGCTTTTTCAGCAAGACTGGCTGATTTTTGTCGTGGTTCATTGCAATTACTGAAGATTAACGAATAATCCCCTCTGTTTTTTGCCTATCAAAGGAAGCGCCAGAGATGCATTTTCGCGCCATAACCCGAATCGTTGGACTGCTGGTCATCTTGTTTTCGGGGACGATGATCGTCCCGGGATTAGTGGCCCTGATATATCGCGATGGCGCGGGACGGGCCTTCACTCAAACCTTCTTTGTCGCTCTGGCGATCGGCTCCATGCTGTGGTGGCCGAACCGTAAGCAAAAAGGCGAACTGAAATCTCGTGAAGGGTTTCTGATCGTGGTGCTGTTCTGGACCGTGCTGGGGAGCGTGGGGGCCTTGCCCTTTATCTTCTCCGAACAGCCGAACCTGACGGTGACGGATGCCTTCTTCGAGTCATTTTCCGGCCTGACGACGACCGGGGCGACCACTCTGGTGGGGCTGGACTCGCTTCCGCACGCTATCCTCTTTTATCGCCAGATGCTGCAGTGGTTCGGCGGCATGGGGATCATTGTGCTGGCGGTAGCGATTCTGCCTATCCTCGGCGTCGGGGGGATGCAGCTCTACCGCGCGGAAATGCCCGGCCCGCTGAAGGATAACAAGATGCGTCCGCGTATTGCCGAGACGGCGAAGACATTGTGGCTCATCTATGTGTTACTCACGATCGCCTGCGCATTGGCGCTCTGGTTTGCCGGTATGCCGGCGTTCGATGCGATCGGGCACAGTTTCGCCACCATCGCCATCGGCGGTTTCTCGACTCACGATGCCAGCGTCGGCTATTTCAACAGCCCGATGATCAACTCCATCATTGCCATCTTCCTGCTGATCTCCGGCTGTAATTACGGTCTGCATTTTTCGTTGTTGAGCGGACGCAGCCTGAAGGTGTACTGGCGCGACCCCGAATTTAGGATGTTCATTGGCGTCCAGTTGACGCTGGTCATCGTCTGTACGCTGGTGCTATGGCTTCATAACGTGTACGGCTCGGTGTTGACGACGCTGAACCAGGCGTTTTTCCAGGTGGTGTCGATGGCGACCACCGCGGGGTTCACCACCGATAGTATTGCACGCTGGCCGCTGTTCCTTCCGGTGCTGTTGCTGTGCTCCGCATTTATCGGCGGCTGCGCTGGCTCCACGGGCGGTGGATTAAAAGTGATCCGTATCCTGTTGCTGTTCAAGCAGGGCAACCGTGAGCTGAAGCGGCTGGTGCACCCGAATGCGGTGTATAGCATTAAATTAGGTAACCGCGCGCTGCCGGAACGTATTCTGGAAGCGGTATGGGGATTCTTCTCCGCCTATGCGCTGGTCTTTATCATTAGTATGCTGGCGATTATCGCCACCGGGGTGGATGACTTCTCTGCTTTCGCCTCCGTGGTGGCGACATTGAACAACCTCGGGCCTGGGCTCGGCGTCGTCGCGGATAACTTTGCCACCATGAACCCGGTCGCGAAATGGATCCTGATTGCTAATATGCTGTTTGGTCGTCTGGAAGTGTTCACCTTACTGGTGCTCTTTACCCCCACTTTCTGGCGCGAATAACAGGAGTGCTCGTGAAAACTTTAATTCTCTTCTCCACCCGCGACGGGCAGACCCGTGAAATCGCTTCGTTTCTCGCCTCTGAGCTTAAAGAGCTGGGCATCGATGCGGACACCCTGAACCTGAACCGTACCGATGTCGTCGAATGGCATCACTACGATCGGGTGGTCATTGGCGCGTCGATTCGCTACGGGCACTTTCATCCGGCGGTGGACCGCTTTGTGAAAAAGCATCTGGCAGCATTGCAGGCGCTGCCGGGGGCATTCTTTTCGGTTAACCTGGTGGCGCGTAAACCCGAGAAGCGCACGCCGCAGACCAACAGCTATACGCGTAAGTTTCTGCTGAACTCGCCGTGGCAGCCGCAGAGCTGCGCGGTATTTGCCGGCGCGCTGCGCTACCCGCGCTACAGCTGGTACGATCGGTTTATGATCCGCCTGATTATGAAAATGACCGGGGGTGAAACGGATACCCGCAAGGAAGTGGTCTATACCGACTGGCAACAGGTATCCCGGTTTGCTCGGGAAATCGCACAAATGGCGCGCAAATAGCGCGTAAAACTCGCGTTGTGATGGAAAATCGAGCGAACGAAAAGTTTTTTTGCATTTCCCCTTGTCACCTCAGA
>NZ_GL882720.1:0-25357 GCF_000195655.1 Klebsiella sp. MS 92-3 | reverse complement strand
CGGGGCGGTTGCCACTCCTCGACCTCAATCAATATCAGCAGTGCGGCGTCACCGCCGTACTCTTTTGGTGCCTGGTGAAACGCCATAATATGCGGATGTTGCGCCAGCCACAGCGGGGTTTGCTGTTTGAGGATGTGTTTCCCGTGCCCGTGCATCACGCAGGCGCAAAACACATGCTCGCGGCGGCAGGCGGCAATTAGCGCGCCCAGTTCCTGTTTGGCCTGCTGCTGGGTAAGCCCATGCAGATCGAGGAACAGCTCAGGCGAATAATCTCCACGGCGCAGCTTTTTCAGCTCGAAATGGCTGACGTCGGGGCGGACATATTTCGTCGAGCCTTCGGTATTCAGTAGCGGTTGAAACTCATCGGAAAAATAGTGGCTGTTATCGACCTGTTCCTGCAGCAAACGCTTAGGAGCAACCTCGGTAATTTTCTTGCGCTGCGGGCGGTGAACAATAGTGTCCTGTTTGATCTTCCGCGTGCCGGTCATCAGCTGACGGAACAGCGCCTGATCCTCCTCGCTAAGCGATGTCTTCTTTTTCATTGTCCGCTCTCATTCATACTTTGCGCTAGTTTACCCGACTCAATATCCCTTCGGGCAAGGAAAACCTGTTTTTTCCCCCGCCCCTTATCGCAAGAATGCTGATTTATCGCCGTCTTCATGGCACACTAGCCGCCGAATTTATAGCAGAGTGTGCCCTGGAGGATGTCGTGGATAAAATTTTTGTTGATGAGGCAGTCAATGAGCTGCATACCATTCAGGACATGCTGCGCTGGGCGGTAAGCCGTTTCAGCGCTGCTAATATCTGGTACGGTCACGGGACTGATAACCCGTGGGACGAGGCGGTACAGCTGGTGCTGCCTTCACTGTATCTGCCGCTGGATATCCCGGAAGACATGCGCACTGCGCGCCTGACCTCCAGCGAGAAACATCGCATTGTAGAGCGGGTGATTCGCCGCGTGAACGAGCGTATTCCCGTCGCCTATCTGACCAACAAAGCGTGGTTCTGCGGCCATGAGTTTTACGTTGATGAGCGGGTGCTGGTGCCGCGCTCCCCGATTGGCGAACTGATCAATAACCAGTTTGCCGGACTGATTAACCATAAGCCGCAGCACATCCTTGATATGTGCACCGGTAGCGGCTGCATCGCCATCGCCTGCGCCTATGCCTTCCCGGAGGCGGAAGTCGATGCGGTAGATATCTCCCCGGACGCGCTGGCCGTCGCCGAGCACAACGTTGAGTCCCACGGCCTGATCCATCACGTGACGCCGATCCGTTCCGATCTGTTCCGCGATCTGCCGAAGCTGCAGTACGATCTGATCGTCACCAATCCGCCGTATGTCGATGAAGAGGACATGGCCGATCTGCCGGAAGAGTATGAGCATGAGCCGGTGCTGGGGCTGGCCTCCGGAAGCGACGGCCTGAAGCTAACGCGCCGTATCCTCGGCAACGCGCCGGATTATCTCAGCGACGACGGGATTCTGATTTGTGAAGTCGGTAACAGCATGGTACATCTGATGGAGCAGTATCCGGACGTGCCGTTTACCTGGCTTGAGTTTGATAACGGCGGCGACGGGGTCTTTATGCTGACCAAACAGCAGCTGATTGACGCCCGTGCGCATTTCGGTATTTATAAAGACTAAAAAAACAACACGCCAACATAACGAAAAAGATTGGAGCCGTGATGGCAGGAAATACAATTGGACAACTCTTTCGCGTCACTACCTTCGGCGAATCGCACGGTCTGGCGCTGGGCTGCATCGTTGACGGCGTGCCGCCGGGCATCCCGCTGACCGAAGCCGACCTGCAGCACGACCTCGATCGTCGTCGCCCGGGTACCTCGCGTTACACCACGCAGCGTCGCGAGCCGGATCAGGTCAAAATCCTCTCCGGCGTCTTCGAAGGCGTTACCACCGGGACCAGTATCGGTCTGCTGATTGAGAACACCGATCAGCGTTCGCAGGATTACGGCGCGATCAAAGATCTGTTCCGTCCGGGCCACGCCGATTACACCTACGAGCAAAAGTATGGTCTGCGCGACTATCGCGGCGGCGGTCGTTCTTCTGCGCGCGAAACCGCGATGCGCGTAGCGGCCGGGGCGATTGCCAAAAAATACCTTGCCGCGAAGTTCGGCATCGTCATTCGCGGCTGCCTGACGCAGATGGGCGATATTCCGCTGGCCATCAAAGACTGGGATCAGGTTGAGCAGAACCCCTTCTTCTGTCCGGACCCGGATAAAATCGACGCCCTGGATGAACTGATGCGCGGCCTGAAAAAAGAGGGCGACTCCATTGGCGCGAAAGTGACGGTGGTGGCTGACGGCGTACCGCCAGGCTTCGGCGAGCCGGTCTTCGACCGCCTGGATGCCGATATCGCCCACGCGCTGATGAGCATCAACGCCGTGAAAGGGGTGGAAATTGGCGACGGCTTCGAGGTGGTGAAGCTGCGCGGCAGCGAAAACCGCGATGAGATCACTAAAGCCGGGTTCCAGAGCAACCACGCCGGCGGCATTCTTGGCGGCATCAGCAGCGGCCAGCAGATCGTTGCCAACATCGCGCTGAAGCCTACCTCCAGTATTACCGTTCCCGGTCATACGATTAACCGCTTTGGCGAAGAAGTGGAGATGATCACCAAAGGGCGTCACGATCCGTGCGTCGGCATCCGCGCCGTACCGATCGCTGAGGCGATGCTGGCGATCGTTCTGATGGATCACTTTATGCGTCAGCGCGCGCAGAATGGCGACGTGACGACGACAATTCCACGCTGGTAACCATGAAAAACACCGTTATCGCACTGCTTGCGCTGTTGGCCAGCGCCGGTAGCCTGGCCGCCACGCCATGGCAGAAAATAACCCAACCGATCGGCGGCAGCGCCCAGTCAATCGGCGCGTTTTCCAATGGCTGTATCGTTGGCGCCGAGGCGCTCCCCCTGAGTGCCCCCGGCTATCAGGTGATGCGTACCGATCAGCGTCGCTACTTCGGTCATCCGGATCTGGTTCAGTTTATTCAGCGCCTGAGTAATCAGGTGCACAATAAAGGTATGGGAACCGTGCTGATTGGCGACATGGGGATGCCGGCGGGCGGGCGCTTTAACGGCGGGCACGCCAGCCACCAGACGGGCCTCGATGTCGATATCTTCCTTCAGCTGCCGCAAACGCGCTGGACATCGTCCCAGCTGTTGAAGCCGCAGGCGCTGGACCTGGTCGCCAGCGATGGCAAGCATGTGGTGCCGTCGCTATGGAGCCCGCAAATCAGCCAGCTTATCAAGCTGGCGGCGGAAGATAGCGAAGTTACCCGCATCTTCGTCAACCCGGCGATTAAACAGCAGCTGTGCCTGGACGCGGGCAGCGACCGCCAGTGGCTGCGTAAAGTCCGTCCCTGGTTCCAGCATCGCGCTCATATGCACGTCCGACTGCGTTGCCCGGCGGGAAGTCTGGAGTGCGAGGATCAGGCGCCGCCGCCGCCCGGCGATGGCTGCGGAGCGGAGCTGCAGAGCTGGTTCGAACCACCTAAACCCGGGTCTACCCCCCCTGTGAAGAAGACGCCGCCGCCGCTGCCGCCTTCCTGCCAGGCGCTACTGGATGAGCATGTGCTGTAATGGATAGTTTTATCGAGTTGTTTGCCGTATCGCCGCTGGTGCTGGTGGTACTCTTCTTTGTCGCCATCCTGGCCGGTTTTATTGACTCACTGGCGGGAGGCGGGGGCTTATTGACTGTCCCTGCGCTGATGGCGGCCGGCATGCCGCCAGCCCAGGCGCTGGCGACCAATAAGCTGCAGGCCTGCGGCGGGTCGCTATCGGCGACCCTCTATTTTGTCCGCCGCAAGGTGGTTAATCTGGCCGATCAGAAGCTGAATATTCTGATGACCTTTATCGGCTCAACCGCCGGAGCGCTGCTGGTGCAGCACGTGCAATCCGATATTCTGAAGCAGATCCTGCCGTTGCTGGTGATTGGCATCGGCCTTTATTTCCTGCTGATGCCGAAACTGGGCGAAGCCGACCGGCAGCGTCGGCTTTACGGTCTGCCGTTTGCGCTGGTCGCCGGCGGTAGCGTAGGGTTTTACGATGGCTTTTTCGGCCCCGGCGCCGGTTCGTTTTACGCCCTGGCTTTTGTCACTCTGGCCGGGTTTAACCTTGCCAAGTCGACGGCCCATGCCAAGCTGCTGAACGCCACCTCAAACGTCGGCGGCCTGCTGCTGTTTATCATCGGTGGAAAGGTTATCTGGGCCACCGGCTTTGTGATGATGGCCGGACAGTTTATTGGCGCCCGCGCCGGGTCCCGGCTGGTGCTGAGTAAAGGGCAGTCGCTGATCCGGCCGATGATCGTTATCGTCTCGGCGGTGATGAGCGCGAAACTTCTTTATGACAGCCACGGGGCTGAGATTTTGCAGTGGTTGGGAATTCATTAATGCAACAGCAACACCATTATCAGCAGCTGATAGACCTTTTCGACAGCTGCTTTGCCGAAGAATTTAATACCCGCCTGATTAAAGGCGACGATGAGCCGATCTACCTTCCGGCTGACGATGAAACGCCCTATCACCGTATCGTGTTTGCGCACGGATTTTTTGCCAGTGCCCTGCACGAGATCTCTCACTGGTGTGTCGCCGGCAAGGCGCGTCGCGAACAAGTAGATTTTGGCTACTGGTACTGCCCGGACGGCCGCGATGCGATGACCCAAAGCCAGTTTGAGGATGTCGAGGTGAAACCGCAGGCCTTTGAGTGGCTGTTCTGCGTGGCGGCGGGATTTCCGTTTAACGTCAGCTGTGACAATCTGGAAGGGGACGTTGAGCCCGATCGCATCGCCTTCCAGCGCCGGGTGCATGCTCGGGTGATGACTTTACTTGAACAAGGGATCCCCGAACGTCCGGCGCGCTTTATTCGCGCGTTACAACACTATTATCAAACGCCGCCATTGACGGCGAAACACTTTCCGTGGCCGGAAGACCTGCACTAAGGCCGCACATTACATGACAAGAGGTAAGATAATGATCGCGGAGTTTGAATCACGCATTCTGGCGCTGATTGACAACATGGTAGACCACGCCAGTGATGATGAACTGTTTGCCGGCGGTTATCTGCGCGGCCACCTGACGCTGGCGGTGGCTGAGCTGGAAGGTGAGGGCGAGCATTCTGCTGACGCGGTACACAGCAGAGTTAGCCAGAGCCTGGAGAAAGCCATCAGCGCTGGCGAACTGTCGCCGCCGGACCAAATTCTGGTGCAGGGGATGTGGCATAACCTGTATCAACAGGCGAAAAATCAGGCCTGAGCCATGTTGTAGCCCGGGTCAGGCGTCAGCCGTACCCGGGAAATTGCCTGCCCTCATGGTTTTATTTCACCGCTTTTCCCTTCAGCAGTTTTCTCACCCACAGCCGATTCGGATTCAGCGCCGCCAGGGTGTCGCTATCCAGCGGCAGCGGTTCCGCGCTCATTTGCGCCGCCAGCAGCTCAGCGCTTAACGGCGCGGTGCAAAGTCCGCGCGCCCCGAGCGCGCCAAGCATAAACAGGTTACGATAGGCCGGCGCGCTATCGGCGATATCCGGTTGTTCGTGGAGGCTGGCGTATTGCGTCAATGTTGCCGCGTAGTCCGGCACGTTGCCGACCATCGGTAGATGATCGCGGGTGGCGCAGCGCACGCCGCAGCGAGCGTCGTTGGCGCTGATATCCACGTCCTGCGGCCACTCCGCGCCCGGGAAGCAGTCGATCAGCCGTTGCCGGTTGTGCTGCTGATCTTCTTCGCTGAAGTTGGTGTCGGTTTTCCCGCGGTGGTAGCTGGCGCCAATGCAGTGCTGCTGATTTTGCGGATTCTGTGGCGTCAGGTAGCCGTCGTAGCACAGCACCTGGCGCAGGGCGGCAAGCCGCGGGGTGGTGGGAATATGGCTGACCTGGCCGCCAACCGGGTAGGCCGGCAGTTGGGCTGTTTGCGCAAAACCAGTGATGCGGTGGCCGTTCGCCAGAACCACCGCCTGATGATAGCGCTGCTGATTGAGCAGCCAGCCATCGCCCTCCGCGCTGAGCGTTTCGACGGGATAACCATAGTGCACGTGCAGTCCGCGCGTGGCCGCCAGCGCCAGCAGCTCGGCGGTGAGCTGCTGCGGGCACAGCCAGCCGCCGGCCGGATAGGTGATGCCGCCGCAGCCGGTATCGACGCCGGTCAGCCCGGCAACCTGTTCCGCCGTCACCGCGCAGGCGATGTCCGGGGGTAAATTCAGCGCCAGCATCTGGGCGATTTTATGCGCGCTTTTCTCATCCCAGCCGAGCTGGGTAACACCGCACCATTGGTGATCGAACATCACCGGCAGCGCGTCATACATTCGGCGGGCGAAGGTAAAGGCGGCCGGAAAAAAGCGTGCCAGCGCCGGATCGTGCTGACTTAACAGCGGATACAGCGCGCCCTGGCGATTGCCGGAGGCGCCCTGCGCTGGAGCCTCATCGGCGCAGTAAAGGGTCACCTGCCAGCCGCGGCGCAGCAGCGCCAGGGAGAGCAGGGCGCTGGCGATCCCGCCGCCGATGATGGCCGCCTCGCGGGCATCGCTGCTACTGCGAGCGAACCAGGGGACGCGCGCAGGAAAGCTCAGCGTTTGCGCCATCTCGCCGGTCAGCATCTCCCGCTTGCGGCCGAAGCCTTTGCTTTTACGCATGGTAAAGCCGGCCTCCTGCAGGCCACGGCGGACAAAACCGGCGGAGGTAAAGGTGGCCAGCGTCCCGCCGGGTCGCGCCAGGCGCGCCATGGCGCTGAACAGATCCTGAGTCCACATGTCGGGATTTTTCGCCGGGGCAAAGCCGTCAAGAAACCAGGCGTCCACCTGCTGGTTCAGCGAATCATCCAGCTCCCTGGTCAGCTCATTGATATCGCCAAACCACAGATCGAGCGTCACCCGCCCGCCGTCGAGCAGCAGACGATGGCACCCGCCGAAGGCCGACGGCCATTGCGCCTGCAGCTGCTGCGCCCACGGAGCCAGCTCTGGCCAGCGCTGGTGCGCCAGGCGGAGATCCTCAGCCTTCAGCGGATATTTTTCAAAACTGATGAAATGTAACCTTTGCAAGGTAACGTCCGGGTTATCACGAACAAAAACGTCAAACGCCTGCCAGAGGGTGAGGAAATTGAGCCCGGTGCCGAAGCCGCTCTCCGCGACGATCATCAGCGGGCGAGGGTGGCTGGGGAAGCGCTCCGGCAGGCGATTTCCGCCGAGAAAAACGTAGCGAGTCTCTTCCAGACCGTTGTCATTGGAAAAGTAAACATCGTCGAAATCTCGGGAAACAGGTGTACCCTCAGCGTTGAATTCCAGGTTGGCGGGTTGTATGGCGTTTTGTTTCACGTAAGTTACTCGAATCACAAGGCGTAGCACGATCTTAACGATGTGTGCCTGAGGGCGCAAATTTATACACAAAATGTCTGATCGGACTTGTTCGGCGTACAAGTGTACGCTATTGTGCGACACGAAACTTAAAATAGTGCGACTTACAGAGGTATTTAATGAAACGTGCAGTGATTACTGGCTTGGGCATCGTTTCCAGCATCGGTAATAACCAGCAGGAAGTCCTGGCATCTCTGCGTGAAGGACGTTCAGGGATCACTTTCTCTCAGGAGCTTAAAGATTCAGGGATGCGCAGCCACGTATGGGGCAACGTCAAACTGGATACCACTGGCCTCATTGACCGCAAAGTAGTGCGCTTTATGAGCGACGCCTCCATCTATGCTTACCTGTCCATGGAACAGGCTGTTGCCGACGCAGGTCTGGCGCCTGAAGCATATCAGAATAACCCGCGTGTCGGCCTGATCGCAGGCTCCGGCGGCGGTTCCCCGAAATTCCAGGTCTTCGGCGCCGATGCCATGCGTAGCCCGCGTGGTCTGAAAGCCGTGGGCCCGTATGTGGTCACCAAAGCGATGGCTTCCGGCGTTTCCGCCTGCCTCGCTACGCCGTTCAAAATTCACGGCGTTAACTACTCCATCAGCTCGGCCTGCGCCACTTCCGCCCACTGTATTGGTAACGCGGTAGAGCAGATCCAGCTGGGCAAACAGGACATCGTCTTTGCCGGCGGCGGCGAAGAGCTGTGCTGGGAAATGGCCTGCGAATTCGACGCCATGGGCGCGCTGTCCACTAAATACAACGACACCCCGGAAAAAGCGTCCCGTACCTATGATGCTAACCGTGACGGCTTCGTTATCGCCGGCGGCGGCGGTATGGTCGTGGTGGAAGAGCTGGAACACGCCCTGGCGCGTGGCGCGCACATCTATGCCGAAATCGTCGGCTATGGCGCGACCTCCGATGGCGCGGACATGGTCGCCCCGTCTGGTGAAGGCGCAGTGCGCTGCATGCAGATGGCGATGCATGGCGTTGATACGCCGATCGACTATCTGAACTCCCACGGTACCTCCACTCCGGTCGGCGACGTGAAAGAGCTGGGCGCCATCCGCGAAGTATTCGGCGACAACAGCCCGGCTATTTCGGCAACTAAAGCGATGACCGGCCACTCGCTGGGCGCGGCGGGCGTACAGGAAGCCATTTACTCCCTGCTGATGCTGGAGCACGGCTTTATCGCGCCGAGCATCAACGTTGAAGAGCTCGACGAGCAGGCTGCCGGCCTGAACATCGTCACCAAACCGACGGACGCTAAGCTGACCACCGTAATGTCCAACAGCTTCGGCTTCGGCGGCACCAACGCCACGCTGGTGATGCGTAAATACAACGCCTAATCAGCATGTGATGCGCAAAGGGGAGCCACCGGCTCCCCCTTTTTTTCATCTTGACAGGGGAAGAGCCCGCAGGCACACTGCTCGCGGATCCATTAGTCTCTCCACTAATGCGTAAGCGTTTAACGTCAACCAACGCGCCTTAACCCTGATAATCAGGTGGAGGGGGCGTGTCGCTTTGCTCGCCTTACTCTGCGAATCTGGAGTAATGCATGTCCGCAGTTACTGAAACAACATCCAATTCTTCGGCGAATTTTTCGCTTTTCCGTATTACGTTTGCCGTCTTTTTGACCTATATGACCGTTGGTTTGCCGCTGCCGGTGATCCCGCTCTTTGTCCATCAGGAGCTGGGATTTGGCAATACCGTGGTTGGCGTGGCGGTAGGGATCCAGTTCCTCGCCACCGTTCTGACCCGGGGGTACGCCGGACGTCTGGCAGACCAGTACGGCGCTAAACGCTCTGTCCTGCAGGGGATGCTGGCCTGCGCCCTGGCGGGCGCGGCATGGCTGGCCGCTGCGCTGCTGCCGCTGCCGGTGCTCGCCAGGCTCGGCCTGCTGCTGCTGGGCCGCTTGATCCTCGGGTTTGGCGAAAGCCAGCTGCTGACCGGAAACCTGAGCTGGGGGATGGGCCTG
The DNA here is from genome assembly GCF_000195655.1 of Klebsiella sp. MS 92-3. Classification (NCBI taxonomy): domain Bacteria; kingdom Pseudomonadati; phylum Pseudomonadota; class Gammaproteobacteria; order Enterobacterales; family Enterobacteriaceae; genus Klebsiella; species Klebsiella sp. MS 92-3. The sequence goes on along the minus strand of NZ_GL882720.1, from coordinate 16,033 downwards.
GTGGGACCGGCCCGTTCCGGCAAAGTGATGTCATGGAACGGCATGGCGATGTACGGCTCGCTGGCGGTGGGCGCCCCGCTGGGATTATTGATCTATAGCCATTTTGGCGTGGCGGTGCTGGCCTGTGTCACCATGGGACTACCGCTCGTCGCCTGGCTTATTAACGGTACCGTGCGCAAAGTGGCGGCCCACGGAGGCGAGCGGCCTTCACTCTGGAGCGTCATCGGCATGATCTGGCGGCCGGGCATTGGCCTGGGCCTGCAGGGTGTCGGCTTTGCGGTGATCGGCACCTTCGTCTCCCTCTATTTCGCCAGCCATAGCTGGCCAATGGCCGGCTTTACCCTGACGGCGTTTGGTGGCGCCTTTGTGCTGATGCGAGTGCTGTTCGGCTGGATGCCGGATCGGTTTGGCGGCGTTAAGGTGGCGATGGTCTCGCTGCTGATAGAGGCGGTTGGTCTGACGCTGCTGGGACTGGCGCCGAATGCCTGGCTGGCGCTGGCCGGTGCGGCGCTGACCGGGTGCGGCTGTTCGCTTATTTTCCCGTCACTTGGCGTGGAAGTAGTGAAGCGCGTCCCGGCGCAGGTGCGCGGCACCGCGCTCGGCGGCTATGCGGCCTTTCAGGACATCTCCTATGGCCTGACCGGGCCGCTGACCGGCCTGCTGGCGACCTCGCTGGGCTACTCGTCGGTGTTCCTTGCCGGCGCCCTCTGCGCGGCGCTGGGGATCCTCGTCACCCTTATCTCATTTCGCCGCTAGGTTATAGTCCGGTCTGAAATCGCTGTAGGAAACACCGCGGCGTTTGGCATGAAGGGGAGCCGTAAACGCCGCCGGTGGCTGCTGGGCTACAGCAGGAGCCACAGCACAAGGAGCAGGACAACCGCGCCCAGCGCCAGCTGCCACGGCTTAGCGCTCCACGTCCGCCTGGCGACAGGCTCCTCCTGCGGGATGGCCAGCGTCTCCTGGGCGCGGGCCACCCGCAGCACAAACACCTTGTTCAGCAGCGCCAGGATCTGCGCCGGGCTCAGCGTGGTCTGCGGCGTGACCTGCCAGCTGCGACGGGCAAAGTCGACAATAGTCTGCCACTCCGCGGCCTCCAGCGGCTGCTTGAGCGCTCCCTGCAGCGAGGTGAGCGTCGGCGCGCTTTGCGCACTCAGCGTTTGCCGCGCCTGCAGCCAGTACGAAAGCGGCAGGAAGTGCGTCGCCGGGATCAGCTCCCCGGACTTGACGCCGCAAAGCTCCAGCATGGATTGCCAAATCAGCTTGCTTGGTTCGCCGGTGGCGGCCGCCAGCTTAGTCACCAACTGATTGAGCGTATTATGCTCGGCTGGCAACAGCGGGCGCAGGGTCGGCGGGCGCTGCTGCGGCTGCGGGATCGACAGCTGGCCATGCTGCAGCAGATGCAGAATGGTCTCCAGCTGCGTCTGGCTAAGGGCATGCAGCGCCGTTTGCCCATAATGCTGACGAATATAATCGCTCACCGCCTGGCGGTTATTGCCCTGACCGAGCAGATCGCTGAGCTGCGCTAAGGTCTGGCGATGATGATGATTATCCTGAGCGGCGGCTAAGCGCTGGTTGAGACTGGCCTCCGCGGCGCTGAAATGGCAGGCCAGCAGGGGCGAGTCGCCTTTCAGTCCGAGGTCATGTTTGACGCAGGCCCACACTTCCGCGTTCTGCTGCGAGGTCAGCGCCACCAGGCGCGTGATCAGTCGCTCCAGAACGGTGCGTTGCTGCATGGAAAGCGAAGGTTCGCCGGTGGCGGCAGTGCCTGATGGGCCTCGCCCTGGAGGACGGTCTGGCATATCAGCAAGGGGGTGCGTCATGATTCATCCTTTCGATATCGCGGTGCTGGAACCAGGTGATGAGTATGCCTGGCGGCCAGATTATGGCACACTTCCCCAGTTAACTCTCGTTCTCAGACAGGTACTGAACTGTGAAAATCCTCGTTGATGAAAATATGCCCTATGCCCGTGAGCTTTTTAGCCGTTTAGGCGACGTGCAGGCGATCCCAGGCCGTCCGGTCCCGGCCGATGCCCTGACCGATGCGGATGCCCTAATGGTGCGCTCGGTCACCCGGGTCAATGAAGCATTGCTCGCCGGCAAGGCCATTAAGTTCGTCGGCACCGCTACCGCCGGCACCGATCACGTCGATCAGGCGTGGCTGCAGCAGGCGGGGATTGGTTTCTCTGCGGCGCCCGGCTGTAACGCCATTGCGGTGGTAGAGTACGTCTTTTCATCGCTGCTGATGCTGGCTGAACGCGACGGCTTTGCGCTGCGCGATCGCACCGTCGGGATCGTCGGCGTCGGTAACGTTGGCGGGCGACTGCAAAAGCGCCTGGAAGCGTTGGGGATCAAAACTCTGCTCTGCGACCCACCGCGCGCCGATCGCGGCGACGAAGGTGACTTCCGCTCCCTCGAGGCGCTGGTCCAGGAAGCCGATGTCATCACCTTCCATACGCCGCTGTATAAAGAAGGGCAATATAAAACCCTGCATCTGGCGGATGAGGCGCTGATAAGCCGCCTGAAGCCTGGAACGATTTTGATCAACGCCTGCCGCGGGCCGGTGGTCGATAACGCCGCACTGCTAAAGCGGCTGGAAGCTGGTCAGCCGCTGAGTGTGGTATTGGACGTCTGGGAGCCGGAGCCGGATCTAAACGTTGAGCTTCTCAAGCGAGTGGATATCGGTACCGCGCATATCGCCGGCTACACCCTCGAAGGGAAAGCGCGCGGGACGACGCAGGTTTTTGAAGCCTACAGCGCCTTTATCGGCCATCCGCAGCAGGTAGCGCTGGACACTCTGCTGCCGGCGCCGGAATTTGGCCGCATTACCCTGCATGGACCGCTCGATCAGCCGACGCTGAAAAGACTGGTCCACTTGGTGTATGATGTGCGCCGCGATGATGCGCCGCTGCGGAAGGTGGCCGGCGTCGCCGGTGAATTCGACAAGCTGCGTAAAAATTATCAGGAACGTCGCGAATGGTCTTCGCTGTATGTGCAGTGCAGCGATGAGCAGGCGGCGACGCTGTTGCGCCAGCTCGGTTTTAACGCTGTGCATCATCCTGTTCGTTAATGTCTTCTTAATGCCCCTGCCGGATACTCCGGCGGGGCCGCTTTATTTCTGGAGTTAACCACCATGTCTGAAGGCTGGAATATTGCCGTACTGGGCGCAACGGGCGCCGTAGGCGAAGCCCTGCTCGAAACTCTTGCTGAACGCCAGTTCCCGGTAGGAGAGATTTTTGCTCTGGCGCGCAACGACAGCGCGGGCGAACATCTGCGTTTTGGTGGCAAGTCGGTGATCGTCCAAGACGCCGCCGAATTTGACTGGACCCAGGCCCAGCTGGCTTTCTTCGCCGCCGGCGTCGAAGCCAGTGCAGCGTATGTCGAAGAAGCGACCAACGCCGGGTGTCTGGTTATCGATCTCAGCGGCCTGTTTGCGCTGGAGCCGGACGTACCGCTGGTGGTGCCGGACGTAAACCCGTTCGTATTAGGCGATTATCGCAACCGCAACCTGATTGCGGTGCCTAATAGCCTGACCAGTCAGCTGTTGACGGCGCTCAAACCGCTGATCGATCAGGGCGGGTTGTCGCGCATTAGCGTCACTAACCTGCTCTCCGCCTCGGGGCAGGGGAAAAAAGCGGTGGATGCGCTGGCGGGGCAGAGCGCTAAGCTGCTGAACGGCATCCCTATCGATGAAGACGATTTCTTTGGTCGCCAGCTGGCGTTCAACATGCTGCCGCTGCTGCCGGATCGTGAAGGTAGCGTGCGCGAAGAGCGCCGGATCGTCGATGAAGCGCGCAAAATTCTTCAGGATGACGGGCTGATGATCTCCGCCAGCGTCGTTCAGTCGCCGGTCTTCTACGGCCATGCGCAGATGGTGAGCTTCGAAGCGATGCGCCCGCTGGCGGCGGAGGAGGCGCGCGACGCTTTTACCCGCGGCGAGGATATCGAACTTTCTGAAGAGGGCGAATTCCCGACTCAGGTTGGTGATGCCTCAGGCAATGCCCGCCTCTCCATCGGCTGCGTGCATAACGATTACGGTATGCCGGAGCAGATCCAGTTCTGGTCGGTAGCGGATAACGTGCGCTTCGGCGGCGCGCTGATGGCGGTGAAGATCGCCGAGAAACTGATTGAGGAGTACCTGTACTGATGTCTGAGATGGAGCAACAGCCGATCTGTAAAATCGCGCTGGGCATCGAGTACGACGGCAGCAAATATTACGGCTGGCAGCGGCAAAACGAAGTGCGCAGCGTGCAGGAGAAGCTGGAAAAGGCGCTCTCGCAGGTGGCGAACGAACCGATTACCGTCTTTTGCGCCGGCCGCACCGACGCCGGCGTCCATGGCACCGGCCAGGTGGTGCATTTCGAAACCCGGGCGCAGCGGAAAGATGCCGCCTGGACGCTGGGGGTAAATGCGAATTTACCTGGTGACATCGCGGTGCGTTGGGTCAAACATGTACCGGCGGATTTTCACGCCCGGTTCAGCGCCACGGCGCGCCGCTATCGCTACGTCATCTATAATCATCGCCTGCGCCCGGCGGTATTAAGTCATGGCGTGACGCATTTTCACCAGCCGCTCGACGCCGAGCGTATGCAGCGCGCCGCGCAGTGTCTGCTGGGAGAGAATGACTTTACCTCGTTTCGCGCGGTACAGTGCCAGTCGCGTACCCCGTGGCGCAACGTGATGCATATTAACGTTACCCGCTACGGCGCGTATGTGGTGGTGGATATCAAAGCGAATGCCTTTGTACATCATATGGTCAGGAATATTGTAGGCAGCCTGATGGAGGTCGGGGCCGGAAACCAGCCGGAGAGCTGGATGGCAGAACTGCTGGCAGCAAAAGACAGGACGCTCGCTGCGGCAACGGCAAAAGCGGAAGGGTTGTATCTGGTGTCGGTGGATTACCCGGCCCACTATGATTTACCGGTGCTGCCAATGGGCCCGCTGTTTCTGGCGGACTAATAGGGTCATTAAGGGTAAAGACAAACATGGACTTGATTCACTTTTTAATTGATTTCATCCTGCATATTGATGTGCACCTTGCCGAACTGGTTGCCCAGTATGGCGTCTGGGTTTATGCCATTCTGTTTTTGATTCTGTTCTGCGAAACCGGGCTGGTGGTGACGCCATTCCTGCCGGGCGATTCCCTGCTGTTCGTCGCGGGCGCGCTCTCGGCCTTGCCAACCAACGATCTCAATGTCCACCTGATGGTACTGCTGATGGTCATCGCGGCCATCGTCGGCGATGCGGTCAACTACACCATTGGCCGGCTGTTTGGCGAAAAGCTGTTCAGCAATCCGAACTCAAAGATATTCCGTCGCAGCTATCTGGATAAAACCCACAGCTTTTACGAACGTCACGGCGGGAAAACCATTATCCTGGCGCGCTTTGTGCCGATAGTCCGAACCTTCGCGCCGTTTGTGGCGGGAATGGGGCATATGTCCTATCGTCATTTTGCAGCCTATAACGTGGTTGGGGCGCTGCTGTGGGTGCTGCTGTTCACCTATGCTGGCTATCTGTTTGGCGATTTGCCGGTGGTGCAGGAGAACCTGAAGCTGCTGATCGTGGCGATCATCGTGCTTTCCGTCCTGCCGGGTGTGATTGAGATCATCCGCCACAAGCGGGCGGCGTCAAAGCAGGCGAAGTAGTTCGCCCTGCGCTGCGCGTGACCGAGCATGATCGTCGCGCGCAGCGGTTTGACCACTTTTTTATCCCATGTTCCGGGATGATATGATTTAATGTGCAACATTCATGGTCTGTAAGAGGCAAAAATGGCATTATGCGCCCCTTACGACAAAACTGGCATCGACCAGGTTCAGGCAGAAAGGTTATCAATGAGCTGGATTGAACGAATTAAAAGCAACATCACTCCCACCCGCAAGGCGAGCATTCCTGAGGGTGTATGGACCAAGTGCGACAGCTGCGGTCAGGTACTCTACCGCGCCGAGCTGGAGCGCAACCTGGAGGTTTGTCCTAAGTGCGATCACCATATGCGCATGTCGGCGCGTAATCGCCTGCATAGCCTGTTGGATGAAGGTTCTCTGGTAGAACTGGGTAGCGAACTTGAGCCAAAAGATGTGCTGAAGTTCCGCGATTCAAAAAAATACAAAGACCGCCTGGCGTCCGCTCAGAAAGAGACGGGCGAGAAAGACGCGCTGGTGGTAATGAAAGGTACGCTCTACGCGATGCCGGTGGTTGCCGCCGCCTTTGAGTTCTCCTTTATGGGGGGCTCGATGGGTTCCGTCGTCGGCGCACGCTTTGTGCGCGCGGTGGAGCAGGCGCTGGAAGATAACTGCCCGCTGATCTGCTTCTCCGCCTCCGGTGGCGCCCGTATGCAGGAAGCGCTGATGTCGCTGATGCAGATGGCGAAAACCTCCGCGGCGCTGGCGAAAATGCAGGAGCGCGGACTGCCGTACATCTCCGTGCTGACCGATCCGACCATGGGCGGCGTATCGGCGAGCTTTGCGATGCTGGGCGATCTGAACATTGCCGAGCCGAAAGCGCTGATCGGCTTTGCCGGTCCTCGCGTTATCGAGCAGACCGTACGCGAGAAGCTGCCGCCGGGATTCCAGCGCAGCGAGTTCCTGATTGAAAAAGGGGCGATCGATATGATCGTTCGCCGCCCGGAAATGCGTCTCAAGCTGGCCAGCATTCTGGCGAAGCTGATGAACCTGCCGGCGCCGGTTGCCGTTTCGGAAGCGCCGCATGAAGGCGTGGTGGTGCCGCCGGCACCGGATCAGGAACCCGAGGCCTGATAAAGCAGAGGGCAGGGCCTGGCGGCGCTGCCCTTTTTTATTCATACGCGTTAACCGTCAATTCTTACGGGCATCATGGAAAAAGATCCTATTCCTCAGGCCACGTCGCCCCTGGCTACGTGGCTTTCTTATCTGGAACATCTGCACAGTAAAACCATCGACCTGGGGCTGGCGCGCGTCAGCGAGGTCGCACGGCAGATGGATATCGTCAAACCGGCGCCGTTCGTTTTTACCGTCGCGGGCACCAACGGCAAAGGCACCACCTGCCGCACGCTGGAAACCGTCCTGATGGCGGCCGGCTATAAAGTGGGGGTCTACAGCTCCCCGCACCTGGTGCGCTACACCGAACGCGTGCGCATTCAGGGGGCTGAACTGCCGGAGGCGGCGCATACGGCTTCGTTTGCTGAAATTGAAGCCGCGCGCGGTGACATCTCGTTGACCTATTTTGAGTACGGCACGCTCTCGGCGCTATGGCTGTTTAAGCAGGCGCAGCTCGATGTGGTGATCCTGGAGGTGGGCCTCGGCGGGCGTCTCGACGCCACCAACATCGTTGATGCCGACGTCGCGGTGGTCACCAGCATCGCCCTCGATCATACCGACTGGCTGGGCCCGGATCGCGAAAGTATCGGCCGGGAAAAAGCGGGCATCTTTCGCGCCGGTAAACCGGCGATAGTGGGTGAGCCGGATATGCCGCACACCATTGCTGACGTGGCGAGCGAGAAGGGCGCGCTGCTTCAGCGCCGCGGCGTCGACTGGCGCTATGAGGTGGAGGGTGAGACATGGTCCTTCCGCGACGCGGCCGGGGCGTTAAGTCGCCTGCCGTTGCCTCAGGTGCCGTTGCCGAATGCGGCGACGGCCGTGGCGGCGCTGCGCGCCAGTGGGATTGCCGTGGATGACGCTATCCTGCGCGCAGGGATCCGCGATGCGATGCTCCCGGGACGCTTTCAGATAATCAGCGACGCCCCGCGAGTGATCCTCGATGTGGCGCACAACCCGCACGCGGCGGCCTATCTCGCCGGGCGTCTCAAAACGTTAGCGAAAACGGGACGCGTGCTGGCGGTTATTGGTATGCTGCATGATAAGGATATCGCCGGCACGTTGGCCAATTTGGCCCCGGAAGTCGATGCCTGGTACTGCGCGCCGCTGGAAGGCCCGCGCGGCGCGACGGCAGAGCAGCTGGTGGAACATTTGCGTGGCGGCACAGTCTATAGCAGCGTGGCACAGGCGTGGCAGGCGGCCATGGCTGACGCTAAAGTGGAAGATACCGTGCTGGTGTGTGGTTCATTTCATACCGTAGCGCAGGTAATGGAAGAGATAGACGCGGGGAGAATCGGTGGCGAGTAAGTTTCAGAACCGTTTAGTCGGGACAATCGTGCTGGTGGCGCTGGGGGTGATTATCCTGCCAGGGCTGCTGGACGGGCAGAAAAAGCATTACCAGGATGAGTTTGCCGCGATCCCGCTGGTGCCGAAACCGGGCGATCGCGATGAACCGGATATGCTGCCGGCGGCGACCCAGGCCCTGCCTTCGCAGCCGCCGGAAGGGGCGGCGGAAGAGGTGCGGGCGGGCGATGCCGCCGCGCCATCGTTAGATCCATCGCGTATTCCGGTGAACAGCAACAGCTTCGATGACGTTCAGGAGCCGGTGGTGGCCGCGAAACCGCAGCCCAAGCCGCAGCCGAAACCGCAGCCGCAACAGCAGGCCGCGACGCCAACGCCGCCGCCGGCTAAGCCACAGCAGCAACAGCCACCGCAGCAGCAGGCGGCCCTGCCGGCGCCGACCGGCAAAGCCTATGTGGTTCAGCTGGGCGCGTTGAAGAACGCCGATAAGGTGAATGAGATTGTCGGTAAACTGCGGGCCTCGGGTTTCAAAGTCTATACGTCGCCTTCGACGCCGGTACAGGGTAAAATTACCCGCATCCTCGTCGGCCCGGATGCGTCAAAAGACAAGCTGAAAGGCCAGCTGGGCGATCTGCAGCAGATCTCCGGGCTTAGCGGGGTGGTGATGGGCTTCACCCCGAACTGATTGTTTTTTCCGCCATGCGGAGAGAACGTGGCGGGGAGAAACGCCCCGCAAACCCTGTCTCAGCCGCCCTGAAGAGGCGAAAGGCAGTCTGGCGTTGAATGTTTTTTCAGCGCCATTTTTATTTCTGTAGGGCATGGAAATCCCTACGCAAACGTTTTCTTTTTCTGTTAGAATGCGCCCCGAACTGGACGACAGGGCGTAAATCGTGGGACGTATATGGTCTGGATTGATTACGCCATTATGGCGGTGCTGGGTCTTTCTTGCCTGGTCAGCCTGATCCGCGGCTTTGTTCGCGAAGCTTTATCGTTAGTCACGTGGGGTTGCGCGTTTTATGTCGCCAGCCATTACTACGCTGACCTGTCTGTCTGGTTTACGGGCTTTGAGGATGAACGGGTTCGAAATGGGATTGCTATTGCGGCGCTGTTTATCGTGACGCTCATCGTTGGCGCTATCGTGAACTATGTGATAGGCCAGCTGGTGGAGAAGACCGGTTTGTCGGGAACCGACAGGGTATTGGGGATCTGCTTCGGCGCGCTACGTGGGGTGCTGATCATCGCCGCTATCCTGTTCTTCCTGGACACCTTTACCGGGATGGCGAAGAGCGATGACTGGCATCAGTCGCAGTTTATTCCCTATTTTACCCCCGTCATCAGATGGTTTTTTGAATACCTGCAAAGCTCGTCAAGTTTCTTGCCTAAAGTATAGACTTTGGGTCGTTGCTGAACGAGGAAAAGACGTATGTGCGGTATTGTCGGTATCGCCGGTGTTATGCCGGTTAACCAGTCGATTTATGATGCGCTAACGGTGCTCCAGCACCGTGGACAGGATGCCGCTGGCATCATCACCATTGATGCCAACAACTGCTTCCGGTTGCGTAAGGCTAACGGGCTGGTAAGCGACGTATTCGAGGCCCGCCACATGCAGCGTATGCAGGGCAATATGGGTATTGGCCACGTGCGTTATCCTACGGCGGGCAGCTCCAGCGCCTCCGAGGCGCAGCCGTTTTACGTTAACTCGCCGTATGGCATCACATTGGCGCATAACGGCAACCTGACCAATGCGCACGAGCTGCGTAAAAAGCTGTTTGAAGAAAAACGCCGCCATATCAATACCACCTCTGATTCCGAAATCCTCCTCAATATTTTCGCCAGTGAGCTGGATAACTTCCGTCACTACCCGCTGGAAGCGGACAACATCTTCGCGGCGATTGCGGCGACCAACCGCCTGATCCGCGGCGCGTACGCGTGCGTGGCGATGATCATCGGGCATGGCATGGTGGCCTTCCGCGACCCTAACGGCATTCGTCCGCTGGTGCTGGGTAAACGTGACGTTGGCGACGGTCGCACCGAGTATATGGTGGCCTCGGAGAGCGTGGCCCTTGATACGCTTGGTTTTGAATTCCTGCGCGATGTGGCGCCGGGCGAAGCGGTCTATATTACCGAGAAGGGCCAGCTCTATACCCGTCAGTGTGCCGATAATCCGGTCAGCAACCCGTGCCTGTTCGAGTACGTCTATTTTGCCCGTCCGGACTCGTTTATTGACAAAATTTCCGTCTACAGCGCCCGCGTCAACATGGGGACTAAGCTGGGCGAAAAGATTGCCCGCGAGTGGGAAGATCTGGATATTGACGTCGTTATTCCGATCCCGGAGACCTCCTGCGACATCGCGCTGGAAATCGCCCGCATTCTCGACAAACCTTATCGTCAGGGCTTCGTGAAGAACCGCTACGTCGGCCGGACGTTTATCATGCCCGGTCAGCAGCTGCGTCGTAAATCTGTTCGCCGTAAGCTCAACGCCAACCGTGCGGAATTCCGCGATAAGAACGTGCTGCTGGTCGATGATTCCATTGTACGCGGCACCACCTCGGAGCAGATCATTGAGATGGCGCGTGAAGCAGGGGCGAAAAAAGTGTATCTCGCCTCCGCTGCGCCGGAAATTCGTTTCCCGAACGTGTACGGTATCGATATGCCGACCGCCAACGAACTGATCGCCCATGGCCGCGAAGTGGATGAGATCCGCCAGATCATTGGCGCCGACGGCCTGATTTTCCAGGATCTCAACGATCTGATCGACGCGGTGCGCGCGGAGAACCCGGATATTCAGCAGTTTGAATGCTCGGTGTTCAACGGCGTATATGTGACCCGGGATGTCGACCAGCAGTACCTCGACTATCTTGACTCCCTGCGTAACGATGATGCCAAAGCGGTCCAGCTGCAGAACGAAGTCGAAAACCTCGAGATGCACAACGAGGGTTAAGCCGTTCACGCGTCGCGGGCCTGCCGTACCTAAAGGACGGCGGGCTTTTTTTCGCCCCTTAACTGTGCGTCAATAGTTGCGCCAGAGGCTATAATCCGGCAAAGTCTGCGGCACACGCGCAAGGGGTAACAGAACGTGAAACGACTGATTATTGGCATTTCCGGCGCCAGCGGCGCCATTTACGGCGTGCGGATGCTGCAGGTGCTAAGAGATGTGCCGGATAGTGAAACTCATCTCATCCTCAGCCAGGCGGCGCGCCAGACGTTGGCCATGGAGACCGACTACTCCGTACGTGAGGTGCAGGCGCTAGCCGATGTGGTGCATGACGCCCGCGATATCGCCGCCAGTATCTCTTCCGGTTCTTTTAAAACCGCCGGGATGGTGATTTTACCCTGCTCAATGAAGACGCTCTCGGGCATTGTCCATAGCTATACGGATGGCCTGCTGACCCGGGCGGCGGATGTCGTGCTGAAAGAGCGTCGTCCGCTGGTGCTCTGCGTGCGGGAAACGCCGTTCCATTTGGGCCATCTGCGTCTGCTGGTTCAGGCTGCAGAGCTGGGGGCGGTGATAATGCCGCCGGTACCGGCTTTTTACCACCGGCCACAAAGCCTGGACGATGTCATCAACCAGACCGTCAATCGGGTACTCGATCAATTTGATATTAGTCTGGAGCACGACTTGTTTACCCGCTGGCAGGGGGCCTAGTGTCGCACTATAGTGGTGCATGAAATGTACGCTTGCGCTCCGGTGGTGCAAATTTGTTGCCGCGATCAAATCCTCGACATTTATTTCGTCTTTTTGCGCTCAGGCGCTGCGGTTTCGCCAGTAATGCTGGTATCTTCCCTTTTAAGACAATCCTGCAACTTTATTTTAACAAATTTAACCCTGTTCCCGGCACGCACCGGGAAGATGGCACAAAAACTGCAGGATTGATCGGCAATCACCATAACAAGCAACGCACCACATCACGACACTTAAGGGTACTGTATGAAGAAGACGATTCTGGCTCTCTCTTTACTCGTGGGAATGAGCAGCACGGCCAGCGTGTTTGCTGCTCTGCCGCAGAGCATTCGCATTGGCACTGACGCGACCTATGCGCCATTTTCGTCGAAAGACGCGAAAGGGGACTTTGTTGGTTTTGATATCGATTTAGGCAATGAGTTGTGCTCCCGAATTAAGGTGAAATGTACCTGGGTCGGCAGCGATTTTGACTCCCTGATCCCCTCCCTGAAGGCGAAGAAGATTGACGCCATCATCTCTTCCCTCTCTATTACCGAGAAGCGCCAGCAAGAGATCGCCTTCTCTGACAAGCTATATGCCGCTGACTCGCGTCTGATCGCCGCCAAAGGGTCGCCGATCCAGCCGACGCTGGAGGCGCTGAAAGGCAAGCACGTCGGCGTGCTGCAGGGTTCTACTCAGGAAGCCTATGCTAACGACCGCTGGCGCAGCCAGGGCGTTGACGTGGTGGCTTACCAGAACCAGGATCTGATCTATTCAGACCTCGCAGCTGGCCGTCTGGATGCGGCGCTGCAGGATGAAGTCGCCGCCAGCGAAGGCTTCCTGAAACAGCCTGCCGGGAAAGATTTCGCCTTCGCCGGCCCGTCCGTTAAAGACAAAAAGTACTTTGGCGACGGCACCGGTATCGGCCTGCGTAAGGACGACGCCGAGCTGAAAGCCGCGTTTGATAAAGCGCTGGGCGAAATGCGTAAAGACGGCACCTACGACAAAATGGCGAAGAAATACTTCGATTTTAACGTGTACGGCGACTAAGACTGCTGCAGGCCCGCACAATGGGGTGGGCCTGCCGCCAGGTTCGTATCCATGCCCCAAAAGGGTGCATCTAAACGCGCTGTGGATCATTTCAGTGCAAAAGCAGCCAGTTTTTTGGCTAAAAAATGCATAGTTAAGCGTTTCTGATGCAAAAAATCGGCCTTTCTGGTGCATAAATCTTTGCCCTTAAGGGGCGAATAATGGCACGATAACTGGCGTAAATAGTTCTAATAAACCCGTTAGAATGACAGTCTGTCGAGGATAGTTATGAAAAAACTGGCGTTGTCTCTCTCTTTAGCGCTGGCCCTTTCCAGCGTTTCCACGGTCTTTGCCGCCATCCCGCAAAAAATTCGTATCGGTACCGATCCGACTTATGCTCCCTTCGAATCGAAGAATGCGCAGGGAGAATTGGTCGGTTTTGATATCGATCTGGCAAAAGAGCTGTGTAAGCGTATTAATACGCAATGTACCTTTGTTGAAAACCCGCTGGATGCGCTGATCCCCTCCTTAAAAGCGAAGAAAATCGACGCGATTATGTCTTCGCTGTCGATTACTGAAAAGCGCCAGCAGGAAATTGCCTTCACTGACAAGCTGTATGCGGCAGATTCGCGTCTGGTGGTGAAAAAGGGCAGCCCGGTAACGCCGGATCTCGCCACCCTCAAGGGTAAGCGCGTGGGCGTGCTGCAGGGGACGACTCAGGAAACCTATGGCAATGAGCACTGGGCGCCGAAAGGTATCGAAATTGTCTCCTATCAGGGGCAGGACAATATCTATTCCGACCTGACCGCCGGCCGGATCGACGCCGCGTTCCAGGATGAGGTCGCGGCCAGCGAAGGGTTCCTGAAACAGCCTATTGGTAAAGATTACCAGTTTGGTGGCCCGTCAATCAAAGACGAGAAACTGTTTGGTGTTGGCACCGGTATGGGGCTGCGTAAGGAAGACAACGAACTGCGTGAAGCGCTGAATAAGGCGTTTGCAGAGATGCGTAAGGACGGCACCTACGACAAGCTGGCGAAAAAATATTTCGATTTTAACGTATACGGCGAATAATTCTCACGCCTCGCCATTGCGTGCGTTTCGCGCGCAATGGTGAATGACAGACAGGGTAGGCAGCATGCTGTATGGGTTTTCACAGGTTATTTTGCAGGGTGCGCTCGTCACCCTGGAGCTTGCGCTCAGCTCGGTCGTTCTCGCCGTCCTGATTGGGCTGGCGGGCGCTGGCGCAAAGTTATCGAGCAACCGTCCACTGGCGCTGGTGTTTGAAGGCTATACCACTCTGATCCGCGGCGTGCCCGATCTGGTGCTGATGCTGCTGATTTTCTACGGCCTGCAGATTGCGCTAAACAGCGTTACCGACGCGCTGGGTATGGCCCAGTTTGATATCGATCCGATGATCGCCGGGATTATTACCCTTGGCTTTATCTATGGCGCCTATTTTACGGAAACCTTCCGCGGCGCCTACCTGGCGGTGCCGAAGGGGCATATCGAAGCGGCTACCGCCTTTGGCTTTAGCGGCGGGCAGACGTTCCGGCGTATTCTCTTCCCGGCGATGATGCGCTACGCGCTGCCGGGGATAGGCAACAACTGGCAGGTTATCCTCAAGGCGACGGCGCTGGTCTCGTTGCTGGGGCTGGAGGATGTGGTCAAAGCCACGCAGCTGGCCGGGAAAAGCACCTGGCAGCCGTTCTACTTCGCCATCGTCTGCGGCCTGATTTATCTGGTGTTTACCACCGTTTCTAATGGCGTACTGCTGCTGCTCGAACGCCGCTATACCGTTGGCGTGAAGAGGGCTGACCTGTGATTGAAATTATTCAGGAGTACTGGAAATCACTACTGTGGACCGACGGCTATCGCTTTACCGGCGTGGCGATTACCTTATGGTTGCTGATCTCTTCAGTGGTAATGGGGGGCATCCTGGCGGTGTTTCTGGCCATCGGCCGCGTCTCGAGCAATAAATTTATCCAGTTCCCCATCTGGCTGTTCACTTACATATTTCGCGGCACGCCGCTGTATGTGCAACTGCTGGTTTTTTACTCCGGCATGTATACCCTGGAAATCGTCAAAGGCACGGAGCTGTTGAACGCTTTTTTCCGCAGCGGGCTAAACTGCACGGTACTGGCGTTAACCCTGAATACCTGCGCCTATACCACTGAAATTTTCGCCGGCGCGATCCGCTCAGTACCCGCCGGAGAAATTGAAGCAGCGCGGGCCTACGGCTTCTCTTCGGTCAAACTGTATCGCTGCATTATTCTGCCTTCCGCGCTGCGGATTGCGCTACCGGCCTACAGTAACGAAGTGATCCTCATGCTGCACTCTACCGCGCTGGCGTTTACCGCTACGGTACCGGATCTGCTGAAAATCGCCCGCGATATCAACTCGGCCACCTATCAGCCGTTCACCGCGTTTGGCATCGCCGCGGTGCTCTATTTAATTATCTCGTATGTGCTGATTAGCTTGTTCCGTAAAGCGGAAAAGCGCTGGTTGCAGCATATCAAACCTTCTTCGACGCATTGAGAACGCCATGTCCGACAATAAATTAAACGTTATCGATCTGCATAAACGCTATGGGGAACACGAGGTGCTGAAGGGCGTCTCGCTGCAGGCGAAAGCCGGGGACGTTATCAGCATCATCGGTTCATCGGGTTCCGGAAAAAGTACCTTTTTGCGCTGTATTAACTTCCTTGAAAAACCGAGCGAAGGCACGATCGTCGTCAGCGGCCAAAATATTGGTCTGGTACGGGATAAAGACGGCCAGCTGAAGGTGGCCGACAAGAACCAGTTGCGCCTGCTGCGCACCCGGTTGACCATGGTGTTTCAGCATTTCAATCTGTGGAGCCATATGACGGTGCTGGAGAACGTCATGGAGGCGCCGATTCAGGTGCTGGGCTTAAGCAAACAGGAAGCGCGCGAACGGGCGGTAAAATATCTGGCCAAGGTCGGGATAGACGAACGTCAGCAGGCGAAGTATCCGGTGCATCTTTCCGGTGGCCAGCAGCAGCGTGTCTCTATTGCCCGCGCGCTGGCGATGGAACCGGAAGTGCTGCTGTTTGATGAGCCGACCTCCGCGCTGGATCCGGAACTGGTGGGCGAAGTGTTACGCATTATGCAGCAGCTGGCAGAAGAGGGAAAAACCATGGTGGTGGTGACCCATGAAATGGGCTTTGCCCGCCACGTCTCTTCACATGTCATTTTTCTGCATCAGGGTAAAATTGAAGAAGAAGGGCATCCGGATGCG